>DATNPC010000024.1:0-5037 GCA_036703375.1 Allocoleopsis sp. | reverse complement strand
TCGCATTGTCTAGAATTGCACCACTGATGTTGGCTCCCTTTAGGTTAGCTTTCTCTAAATTCGTACTATTCAGATTGGCTCCACGAAGATCTGCTGAAGTCAGATTGGCTCCGCTAAGGTTAGCTCTAAACAGGTTGGCTCCACAGAGGTTAGCTCCGTTCAATGTTGCTCCACTCAGGTTTCTGGACTGAAGATCTAACCCAACCAGATTAGCCCCAGTCAGGTTAGCACCACTAAAATTGAATCCAATGCTTTTAGCATTTTGCAGATTAGTGTTTCTCAAATCTGCTGCTGTAAAGTTACCACTCAGATCAGTCTGTGATAGGTTGGCTCCACTCAGGTTTGCTGCCGTTAGGTCAGCTCCTGACAAGTTTGCCTCACTCAAATCTGCTATGTAAAAATATACTTGGAGAAGTCTTCCACCATAAAAATTTACATTATTTAATTTTGCCCCTTGCAGATTTGCTCCAGTTAAATTTGACCCGCTTAAGTCAGCACCAGCTAGGTTTGCCTTTATCAGTGACACACCAGGAGCAATCAAATAAGCACCCGCCTTAACTGGGTCAAAACCTGTAGGAAAGATAGTCGCTGAGTTGTAAAGCGCTTGCTGAAGATTAGTTTCCTGAAGGTTTGCTCCTTCGAGATTTGCTTCCAATAGGTTGGCATTGCTCAGGTTGGCATTCCTTAAGTCTGCCTTTGTCAATTTTGCTGTCCTGAGATTCGCCCTACTGAGGTTAGCTCCACTGAGATTGGATTGACTGACGTTGGCTCGTTGTGACAAGTTAGCCCAGCTTAGGTTAGCTCCACTGAGATTTGCCTCACTCAGGTTAACTTGCAAAAGGATTGCTTGACTCAAGTCAGCTCTATTCAAATTAGCTCCACCCAAGTCGGCATATGTCAGATTAGCGCTGCTGATATTTGCTTTTATAAGCTGTGCTTTCCGTAGCTTTGCTGAATTTAGGTCTGCCTTATAAAGCTCAGCATCGCATAGATTCGCTTCACTCAAGTCAGCATGAGCTAAGTTGCTCTCAAAGAGTTTAGCTCCTTTCAAATTGGCTCTAGTTAAGTTGATTTTATAGATCAGGGACTCTCCACTAAGATTTACTCCAGCTACATTAACTTCTGTAAAATCCCTCTGTCCTTCTTTAAACTGCTTCAACAATTCTTCCGCACTGATGCTCGTTGCCTGTGAATCTTCCTCGGCTGCATAGATTCTGTTTACCAGCCACATCATTCTCTCTATTTTGAATTCTTCATCAGTGAAGGCTCTGAGGTCTTGCTCTTGTGCCGTTGCATCAATTTCATCCTCAGTTTCAGCGTCATCAGCATTTACCTCGACTGGAACAGGGTCTAATACTGATTTTCTAGACTGCTCATTTGCTGTTATTACGATCGCATCTTGATGCTGTTGCTGGTCAACCCGTTCAAAAAACCGTTCCACTACATCGGCATCTGCAAGAGTCGTCGAGGCTGCATCGTTGGGAGTTTCCGTGCTACCCAAGTCATTGTTGAAAGTCGATAGCTGCTCGAAACGCTGTTGCAGTTCTGAAAGCTGTTGGTGCAAACGTTCAATCTGCTGCAACTCAGGCGCGATCGCATCAAACTGACGTTTCAGACTTACCATGTATTTCGCTGCAATATTTTGCCGTTCTTCAAGCTGTTCAATTCTCGAAACTAGAGACGCTAGAGACAGTTCTGATTCAGCCATAGTATTGAATAGCGAAGGAGAGCCACTCCTATATTGTCTGCCTAATACTCATTTCAACTATTAGATAGATGAAGAATTGTTGTAATAGCTTCAATAAGGCTTAGAGCATCCAAGACACTAACATATCTATCTTGAGAATGACGAATAGCCGCAATCGCCACACCTAATCTATAGGAGCTCATTTGAATTGTGGGCGAGCTCGTACACAAGAGCTTACTTCTACTAACTACTCACCACTAACTACTAACACCTCTCGCCGGGTGGTTAGCGGTCTTTGCCCGGTCAGCAGGAGACATTAATGGTAGACGAACGCGATCGCGAAGTAGCGAATCATGACTTACCCTTGGACTTGAATCGAAGGCGATTTCTTCAAGGAATTAGTTTGATGGGAGCAGGACTAGGAGGCACGGTATTTGCTGACCAGTTCTTGCACTCAACCCAACCGGCTGAGGCTGCACCAACTGATTCAGTACATACATCCGGCACAAATCCGCCAGACGAGTCGAAAACCCTGTTAAGCGCTACCACTGCTGATGAGATTCCGCGTCGTCCCCTTGGACGCACGGGAGTTCAGGTTTCGGCAATTGGACTGGGCGGCGCTACTTTAGGTCAGGCAAAGAGCCTAGATGAAGCCATCCGCATCACCCATGAAGCGATCGACAACGGTATCACATTCATGGATAACGCTTGGGAGTACAACAACCACCGTAGTGAAGAGTGGATGGGTCAGGCATTGCAAGGACGACGCGATAAAGTCTTTTTGATGACTAAAGTCTGCACCCACGGACGTGACGCAAAGGTTGCTATGCAGCAACTTGAGGAGTCTTTGCGACGGCTGAAAACCGATCGCCTAGATTTGTGGCAGATTCACGAGGTCGTCTATTACAACGACCCTGAAATGATTTTCCGCCCAAACGGTGCGATTGAAGCGCTCGATCGCGCAAAAAAAGAAGGAAAAGTTCGATTTGTCGGGTTCACGGGTCATAAAGACCCAGCGATTCATCTCAAGATGCTTTCGTACAATTACCCGTTCGATACCGTCCAGATGCCGCTGAATTGTTTCGATGCCACATTTAAAAGCTTTGAACAGCAGGTTCTCCCCGAACTTAACCGACGCGGTATGGCGGCAATTGGCATGAAGAGTCTTAGCGGGAATGGTGAGGCGATTAAACGAGGTATTGTTACAGCGCAGGAAGCGTTGCGCTATGCCATGAGTCTACCTGTTGCGACGACAGTTAGTGGCATCGACTCCTTGGACGTGCTGCGCCAAAATTTAGCGATCGCGCGTGGCTTTACACCCATGCCAGCCCAGGAAATGCAAGCCTTACGCGATCGTTGCGCTCAGTATGCGGCTGATGGACGCTTTGAACTATTCAAATCCTCCAAGAAGTTCGACGCGGACGAAGGGAGAAAGCAGCATGGCTTCCCCACGCAGGCAGAAGCTCCAACCTGAAATGTCTCAGTTGTGTTCGTACAGAAGATGGGGAGACAGGGAGACGGGGAGATGGGGAGACGGGGAGACGGGGAGAGGAAGTGTCAGACATTTGACTATAGCTTTGGCTCAAAAGTTAAAAGTCAAAAGCCTCGTTCTGAGTCAAGCGATCGCATCTAGACCCAGTGGTTAAGAGGGAATTGACTTGGCTATCTATCAAATCCCAGGTTGGTCAATAAGGTTTGAAATCATTTTATTTCGGAGGTTTATTATGACTGAATTATCAAATTTACGTGTGGCAGTCCTAGCTACCGACGGCTTTGAAGAAGCAGAACTCACTGAACCTGTACGTGCATTAAAAGAAGCAGGTGCAACGGTTAAAATTTTGTCAACGAAGCAAGGACAAATCCAGGCTTTTCGTCACCATGATAAAAGTATTATGGTCGATGTCGATCGACTTCTGGATGAGGCACACCCTGAAGAGTACGATGCTGTCCTGTTACCCGGAGGCGCGCTCAATGGGGATACTCTGAGAATAGAGCCAAAAGTCCAGTCATTTCTGCGTCAGATCCAACAAGAGGGTAAACCCATTGCTGCCATTTGCCATGCTCCGTGGGAATTAGTGTCTGCTAACTTGGTGAAGGGACGGACATTAACTAGTTACTACACCATTCAGGATGACATTCGCAATGCCGGTGGCAATTGGGTCGATCGAGAAGTGGTGGTGGATGGTAACTGGGTAACGAGCCGACAACCCGACGATATTCCGGCATTTAATCGCGAAATGCTCAAGCTTTTCTCTCAGAAGAAAACCTTACAAGCTAGCCGATAGACGGAAGTAGAGAAATTCAGGAGCATGACCTATCATGCTCCTACCCGTGTGCTAGCTCTAGAACCTCGCTTTGCGATCGCTCCAAGTTTAACTGCTGACGCAACTGTTCTAGAGGTACTTCCCAAAGCTCGTTCCACCTGAGACCAAACAGCGGTTTTGCCTGTTTTCCCCGCATCCACCCTTGAGTCAATGCATCCATATACTCACCGCTGACTTCTATATCTTGCAGCGCTGCTTTCAGCAAATTTTTGGCGAGTAGGGCTAACCAGAAACGAGAAGCAGAAAGCTGAGCGACATAAAATGCCTCTAATTCGATCTCTCCAGTGATGTCGGTGGTGCAACCCGTTACTATGTGCCAGAGGTCATGGGTTTCAGTGATATGCCATGCCACAAATGAGTCTTCGTCGTGAGGTATCTCCTTGGGCTGTAAGGGAGTTAAACCATTGCTGAACATCCAATCCGCGAAAGCATAACCCAGTGTATTTTCTGGCAACTGATGAAGTTGTTGCAGATCGATCGAACCGAGAAGCGGACGCTCCTGCAACGCCTGTTTTCCTTGTAGATTGCGTGAGAGAAATTCCACCATCAGCTGGACGCTGTCAGTATCGCGCAGAGACTTAGACAAACGTGCAATACAGCCAAAGTCTCCATTAGGAGCTTTCACGAAGTCGATAAAGTCTGTAAGTGCTTGCGCTTCCCATTGATGTTGCTCGCTATTGACGATGTTCATTTACTTGACCCTTAAACGATTAGTTAAGGAGTTCTCGATAATACTCCTGTGTTGCCCGTGGCAGATGAAGGGTTGATTGAAGCACTTTATTCTTCAATTTCAACGCTTTTGTTATATTAATCCTACTCAGGAAACCTAGATCGTGTGAGATGGCGAGAAGTGCGCCTTGATAGTCGTCCAATGCCTCAATGATTTGTTCGACGGTTTCGATATCAAGATTATTAGTCGGTTCATCCAAGACAAGTAAGTCAATTTCCGAGATACCGACAATAGCGAGTGCTAGTCTCGCTAATTCACCTCCACTCAAGACAGAAGCACTTTTATGAACTTCGTCA
>DATNPC010000023.1:0-17903 GCA_036703375.1 Allocoleopsis sp. | reverse complement strand
CGTAGAGAACGCACGAACAGGTGAGTGTTAGTCCAATCTTTCACCAGATAATCCTGAGCGCCCTGCTGTAAAACTTGCAGGGCAGTTGCTTCGTGGTACGAATCGCTCATCACCACAATTGGCACCTCGGGAAACGAGCGATGGAGCTGTAGGACTGCCTCCATACCCTGAGCGTCAGGTAGCGACCAATCGAGTAGGATTGCACCAATAGAGAAAAGGTTGTCTTGTTGGACTGAGCTGAGGGGGAATGCTTGCTTCTGAGGGATTGCGTTCGCACTCAGAGTCCACTTCTGAACCACAGATGCGATCGGCGTTTTCGGGGTTAGGTAAGAGAGGGCATCAGCTAAGCCTGAAACATGAATCACTTGAAAGTGACACGATTCCACTTCCTCTAGTATTTTTCTAACTAAACAGGCATCTTCGGAGTTGTCCTCCACCAGCAAAATTGTGATGGTTTTGATTAGCATGAGTGTTATTTCACGAGCAGCATAGCGAACGGTGAGTCAGAAGGAGAGGGAGTAGGGTTACTAGCTTTCTGGAGCTGCTCTGAGTTACCTCAACGAATTCTGTTGTTAGCGTCTTGAGTGTAGGTCTTATCTGCCGACTGACTACAGGTGTTTGAAGGACAAACCTCGGCATCTAACACGGGCGTTTCACCCGTCTTGGTTGCCGCGATGCACTAGTTAACCTCTGACTTCTAAGCGCTAACCATTACCAATACGTTGAGCTAGCTGGCAGGATGAAGTAGAAAATACATTCCTGTCTTAGGAGAGACTGCACCCAGATTCTGTTTAGTACCTTGCCACACACTTTCAGTCAATTATCGTCAATACGAATAGATGACCTAATGAAGTCAAAAGGAGAGGATATAACCTCCTTATCTTTAATTTTTTCAGTAATGCTCGGAGTTTCTTTTATCTCAGTTATAAGAATTTACACACCTCAATCTTTCCACCGCCTACTCCCCACTCTCTTCCAGCTAGTAGGATGCTTTGCCCAACCGGGCGAAACTAGCTGTCGAATTAAACATTTTTCTAGAATCATCATTTTTTGTATGCAGAGCTACTGACATTAAATTTTTATAGCTTTATTCTTTTTAAAAGAGTCTTCTCTCAGTCTTTCCAGGAATTAGTATTGCTATTTGGTTCTGGAAAGCCTATAAACTGTCTGCTGCAACTAAACAAGGGTAGATCTATGCAATGTTTTGCCTAAGTACTCTAGTAAAGCTGGGAAAGATAAGGTAGATCGGTCAATTCTGAGTTTCTCGTCAAAGAATGAGTCTTGTGATAACACCAAGACTGGGGATCGCCCAGTTCTACTTACTTCCAGAGATAGATGAGGAACCTATAAATTAAGTTTTAAAGTAAACCTGTTACTGGGATCGCTTTACTGAATGTAAAGTGCAAACTTGAAAAAACTTAATGATTGGCTAAAAACAATGTCGATAGTTGTTCTGAGATTAAATGGTCGAGCATGATAACCCCAAAGCGTTCAAGCTAGCTTTACTAATTAATTACATTTTTTAAAAAACAGGAGTTAACAAATCATGCGGGTCACATCTTGTCCTTGTTGTGGTAATGCTTTACTTCGTCATGCCCGACGCAATGGTATTTATTGGTATTGCACCTCTTGCCATCAAGAAATGATGCCTCTCATTCAGGGTCAGTTGCCTATCCGTCTCGATACTGTCACGCTCCCACAACCTCGTACTTTACAGACCGTAAAGTCGTAGCAAGTTTGAGAGTATCTGTTGAATCGCAAGCATTGGAGACGTAAGAGCGAGATTGAGCCTGATAAAATCAGGTGATGCTAGGATTACCACTCATCGTCTCCAATGCTCGCCGCTTTACTCTACGGTCAAGAAGACTTACGCCTCAAAGACGTTCCCTCACCGGCACCAGGTGCCGGTGAGGTTGTGATTCAAGTCAGAACAGCAACGACCTGTGGCACCGATCTCAAGGTATGGCGTCGCGGGGGGCATGCTAGAATGCTGCAACCTCCGACTTTGTTCGGTCACGAGGGTGTTGGTGAGGTTGTGGCAGTGGGAGAAGGAGTGACCGGCTGGAAAATTGGCGATCGCGTTGTTGCCAATAACTCGGCTCCCTGTATGACTTGCTTTTTCTGCCGCCGCCAGGAGTATTCTCTTTGCCCGAATTTGACCTTCAACAATGGCACGTTTGCTGAGTATCTGAAAATACCAGCACCCATCGTGCAACACAATTTATTGGTAGTTCCCCCTCACTTACCTGATGCCTTAGCAGCGATGACGGAACCGTTGGCCTGCGTTCTGCATGGAGTAGCCTGTTCAAATGTTCAACCGGGCGATCGAGTGGTAGTCTTGGGCGATGGGGCAATCGGACTGATGTTCGTTGCGGTACTCAGTTCCCAGACAGCAGCAGAGGTGTTTCTTTTGGGCGGAAACGAGCAACGCCTGAAGATTGGGGAACAATTAGGGGCATCTCGAACGTTTAATTATCATCAGTTGAGCGATGTGCCAGCCCAGGTACGAGACTTAACAGATGGATGGGGGGCAGATGTCGCCATCGAAGCAACGGGTATTCCCGCTGTTTGGGAAATGGCGATCGCGTGCGGTCGTCCGGGTGCCACAATCAACTTATTTGGTGGATGCCCTCGCGACACCACAATTACCGTCAGTACGGAACAGCTACATTACAATGCACTGACTCTCAAAGGCGTTTTCCACAACACGCCCAAGTATGTGCGAGATGCCCTGTCGCTACTCGCAAGACAAACGATACCCTTTGAATTACTGATTACTGACTACCGACCCCTCAAGAATTTAGAGCAAGCATTAGAAGACATGAAGAATCGGAAGGCAATTAAGGTGGCAATTGAACCAGGGAGTCGGGCATGAACAAGTCAAAATCTGGGAGATGGGATTGGAAGAAGAATGCGAGGATACATCGAGATGGGGAGATACACAGACAAGAGAATGCGGCAGCCTTCTTGAAGTACACTGGGCATCATCGTTCCAATCTCCTATCCTTTTTACTAGTTCCTTTGTGCTGGTCTCTTTTCGTTGCGACGGCCAATGCTCTACCCGGTCAAACTACGGATACGGTTCTTTCTTGGATTACGTCTAACCCCACGCTGCGACCTGGAATTAGAGATGGGTTAATCGTCAAGAAGAACAACTCTCCTGCTCAACGCTTCACTTTTCAAGCCTCAATACTGCCTCCAGGGCGGGCTAATACGTTGACGGATCGATTTACTATCCGCAGCGAGCGCATGACGTTCTATGACCAGATTAACGGCGTAACTCCGGAGCGACTCAGGGAATCTCTGCGAGCGATTTATGGTCCTGCGATTTATCAAGATTTCGAGCAAGCGGCAGTGGTCTACAGCTATCCAGTGCCGCAAAGCCTAGACGTAGCACGGCGACAAAATCGCCTTCTAGCCACAGCACAGCACGGCGAACTACGCCTAGGAGAGCGTTACGCCTATTGGATGGAAGTCACTCAAACCGATACAGATAAGGCTTTTAACGGACAGCTGACGATTTTCCTGAAAGAGGATGTGGGCAAGTTGGAGGCTGAATTACGCGATCGCTAATGCAGGGAGGCAGGAGGCTCCAATACAGGAAGCTTCAAGGGTTAAACGTGGGACAGTAAGCGAGTTAACCCTTTACTGGCTGTGCCACTCTCCAGCAAAAATACTTTTGACCGCTCTAGAAATTCGCTTCAAGTCTTCATCTAACAGAGGAGGCCAAACGACCCCGGATTGACGCCCAGCTTCATAATGTCGCCTGCTGTCATAAGAGAGCAGATAAAGGGCGTAGCCCAGTTCTCGGTCAAGGGTAGAGGAGCTTCGCAACGCCTCAAACACTACTTTCAACGCTAACAGAATATTAGTCACTTGACCGGGTACAGGTGCTTGTCCTTGCGCTAGCCGCACGAGGAACGAATCAGAATTCGAGTCGGCAACCGTTCCTTGGTGAATTAGAAAGCCACGAGCAGTTTTGTAATCCATTGATTTGCGATCGCCTCCTCACCCCCTCTCACCAAACGTTCGAGGCTTCAGTTAATAACATTACCTATATCTCAGGCTTTTGTAACCCATATTCAGCAGTTTCCTGCAACTGTGCCACTTTTATACTGTGTAGCCATTAATTTGCGTAAGTCCTCAGTACAGTGTTCGTACTCCTGTGCAAAATTTTTGCTCGCTCCAGTGCGATCGGCAGGAATTATGTGCTATAAAGATAGTCTTTGAGACCTTATCGGGTGGAGCAATCAGATAGAATGAAACAAGTGGGAACTCATCTGGTCGTTGATGCATGGGAAGCTTCAGAAGACCTTCTCAATGACCCTGAGGCAATTCGCCGCGCTATGCTAGAGGCGATTTCCGCAGGAGACGCAACCCTTATAGATTTGTGTGTACACCAGTTTAGTCCCCACGGAGTCACGGCAACAGCGACTTTGGCTGAGTCCCATATTGCGATTCATACTTGGCCCGAACATGGGTATTTTGCAGCCGATCTATTCTTCTGCGGTCGGGGCAAACCTGAGCGGGCAATGGAAGTTTTGCAAACCGCACTTAAAGCCAAGAAAGTCAGAACTAGAGACATCACTCGTGGTTTCGAGGAAGCCGCAGACTCTACTAATCGAGTGAGAGAGCCATTCTACCAAACTCTCGTATAGATTTTTGGCATAACTGAACATGCTTCAGCAAGGGTTTGCTGAAGCATTATTTTTTTTGCATTAGTATTGAATCTTTAGATTCAGCATGGCGTTACCAAAGTACAACCTCATGCTCGAAGTTCAGATAGTCTTTGCTTCAGAATTAGATGGACACAACTGGACTCGAACCAGTGACCCCTACGATGTCAACGTAGTGCTCTAACCAACTGAGCTATGCGTCCGCACGATTTAGAATGATAGCACAGCTTTTAGTAAAGACGCAACTTTTACCAGCAGATTGCTCTGAATGATGGATTGAGAGCCAAAACACTATTTATGCAATCTAATCGCAGCCGCTTCTGCTAGAATATCTGGGTCGTTGAGCTAAACCACTACATCTTTGACTCAGTCAGTAGACATCATTGGTGTCGATACATTGGCGCAAGAGCTGGCAACAATCCAGCAAACCAGTTCCAAGCGGATTGCGCTTCTAGGGTCGCGTCATGTTCCCATCACCCACCAAAACTTGATCGAGATGATGAGTTACGCTCTTGTTCTGAGCGGTAATCGTCTCATGACTTCTGGTGCTACCGGCACAAATGCCGCTGCAATCCGAGGTGCAATGCGTGCCGACCCCAGCCTACTCACAGTGATTTTGCCCCAAAGTCTAGAGCGCCAGCCTAGAGAATCGCGGGAACAACTGCAACAGGTGATGCATTTGGTAGAAAACCCAGAAAACGATCATCTATCTCTAGCGGAAGCCAGTTCCTTGTGCAATCAGGAAATTGTTTCCCGCTGTCAGCAGTTGATTTGCTTCGCGTTCCATGACAGCAAAACGTTGCTAAAAACCTGTGAAGAGGCGGAGGAGCAGCGCAAGGTTGTCACATTGTTTTACTTTGATTAAGTTATGAATCCACAGGGTTCTGCGATTTTCCTTTACTGTATTGTCGCAGCAGCAGTCCTGATTTACGTGCCGTTTTTGGTAGTAGCTTACGCTCGGGTGAAGTTAGGATACGATCGCAGCGCACCGCGAGCCATGTTTGATAAGTTACCTCCCTATGCTCAGCGAGCGACTTGGGCGCACCAAAACTCGTTTGAAGTGTTTTCGATCTTCACGGCCGCTGCGTTGATGGCTTATGTGACAGGACAAAATTCAGATTTAGCAGTAGGTGCTGCGATCGCGTTCACCGTAGCCAGACTGCTATACTCAATTTTTTATATCTGCAATATTCCCACGGCGCGATCGCTAATGTTCGGTCTGGGTTCAGCTTGTAGCGCCATCCTCTTCGTCTTAAGCTTACTGAGTATCACTCCCCTACTCCAATCACTCTCAATCTTGTAGAGAGACGATTGGATACATCTTGAACTTTAAGCTATTGGCTGTTAAGCATTATTGAACGACAACCTATCCTTAACTCCTTATAAGATTATGGCTTCTACATTTTCATTTGATGTTGTTAGCGACTTTGACCGACAGGAGTTGGTCAACGCTGTAGACCAAACCACGCGCGAAATTATCAGCCGTTACGACCTCAAAGATACTAAGACGACAGTAGAGTTGGGGGAAGAGGTGATTACCGTGAATACGGATAGCGAATTCACTCTCGATGCGGTGCATACGATTCTCCGAACCAAAGCAGCCAAGCGCAACCTCTCGCAGAAAATCTTTGAATACGGCAAAGTCGAATCTGCCAGTGGCAATCGCGTGCGTCAAGAAATAAAACTTAAAAAAGGAATCAGTCAAGACATTGGTAAAAAAATTACCAAACTGATTCGAGACGAATTCAAAAAGGCACAAGCCTCCATTCAAGGAGATGCAGTCAGAATTACCAGCAAGTCTAAAGACGAGTTACAAGAAATCATTCAGCGACTCAAACAGGAAGATTTTCCAGTAGCACTGCAATTTACCAATTACCGCTAGAGCCAACAAAGCCTGCTCGCGTACTCCTCTCCTGGTACACAAGCTGTTCTTGGTAGACCCTAGCTATAGTACAAGGCAAAAGGCAGAGGGCAAAAGGCTTTTATGTTTATGACTGATACGTGGCTGTTTGATCTGTGAAATTTGTCCTAACCTTGATGGGGTCAGCAATATCTTTATCTCTTACGGTTGAGGGGAATTGAGACAAACAGGATTAAACTAACTAGTTAGTTGCCGAAACTGTAACCAAAGGAACACCCCTAGCTGAAGCAGGTCATCTTAGAAGAAAAATCGCATCAGCAAGTGAGGTAGTGACATGAACCGGCAAACACTCAATCGAGTAGGTGCTGTCCTGGCAGTAGGGATTGTTCTCGCGGGTTTAATGGGAGGATTAATGGTTCAGAAGATGGATGCCCTTAACCCTTTGCCTAAACCAAAAACGCCAGGAGATTCAAGCTTAATGGTACAGTCACCCAATCCCTCAGTAGATACTAAACTGGTTGATGCCAACACGACATTTGGTTTCAAACTGTTCAAAGAGATTCTCAAGCAGGATAGCAACCGGAACGTTTTTGTTTCGCCAACCAGTGTCGCCATCGCCCTGGCTATGACCTACAACGGTGCTGGCGGAGAAACCCAACAGGCAATGGCGAAAGCCTTAGAACTGCAAGGGATGAGTTTAGAAAACCTGAACCAGGCGAATGAGGTATTAAAAGAGACGTTGGAAAAAGCTGATCCAGAAGTTCAGCTATTGATTGCTAACTCCCTCTGGGCAAAGCAAGGCATTTCCTTCAAGCCTGAATTCATGCAGAGAAATCAGCAGTTTTATGGGGCAAAAGTGACGGAACTCAACTTTGCTAACCCCGACGCCACCAGTATTATCAACGGATGGGTTAAGGAAAATACTCGCGGCAAAATCGATCGGATTATTAATCAAATCAAACCAGATGATGTTCTCTATTTAATCAATGCTATTTATTTCAAAGGTAACTGGACGAAACCCTTTGATAAGAGTCAAACAACTGACCGTCCATTCTACCTCTCTAATGGCAGCCCGAAACAACATCCTATGATGTCGCAGTCGGGGAGATATCGCTACTACGAAACTGATGCATTTCAGGCAGTAAGTCTTCCTTATGGGAAAGGACGCCTCAGTTTTTATGTTTTCCTGCCGAAAAAAATTTCGAGTCTCGATGCCTTTCAACAGCAACTCTCTGCCAACAACTGGCAACAATGGATGAACCAATTCCACATGCGACAGGGTTCCATTCAGTTACCCCGCTTCAAATCAGAGTATGATATTCAGCTCAACAGTGCGTTAAAAGCCTTGGGGATGGAGCCAGCATTTAATGATGGAGCCAATTTTTCTAATATGACTTCGGCTTCAGTTGCGATCGATGAAGTTAAGCATAAAACGTTTGTAGAAGTGAATGAAGAAGGAACCGAAGCGGCAGCGGCAACTTCTGTTGGCATCGCTTTAACCTCTGCTCGCATGCCAGAAGAACCCTTTGAAATGATAGTCGATCGCCCCTTCTTCTGTGCGATTCGAGACAATCAAAGTGGAACAGTTTTATTCATGGGTTCTATTAAAGAACCGAAATGAATTATGAATTTTGAATTGTGAATCATGAATTATGAAAGTTAAAATTAACGGCTCATTGTTTAAATCGGAACACCCAGGAGAGAAGAATATATTTGACTTGTCTTCTATTCCAAGATGACAGCTTAATCTAGTAGCACATCATCTTATTTCATAATTTATAATTCACAATTCATAATTTCAAAGAGTTGCTTTACTAACAATTCCCGACCACTGAACTTTTTTGAGCCGATCGCGACGATAGGAGAAGAAGTGTTCGGGTCGTTGGTAAGTGCAGTAAGGCGCGATCGCAATTCGTTCGGGTTGAATTCCCAGTTGTTCGAGCTGTATCGAATTCACTCGCCGTACATCTAAGCGTACATGTCCCGGCTGCGGGTCATCTAAGATAGGTGAGTCGGGAAGCTGACGCAAGCTATCTAGCATCGATTCCGGCGTATCTGCTGTCTCTTGCCGGATAATACTGGCTCCAACTTCAGCCGCGACTGTTTCAGAGACTTGATAGACTTGACCTGCGATCGCTGGTCCCATGGCAATGCGTAGATTTTCGAGACGACTGCCAGAGTCGAGGAGTCGCGCGATCGCATTGGGTACGATCCGGGATGCCGTTCCTCGCCAACCTGCGTGTACTGCCGCCACCTGTCCTGTCTTGTCATCCGCAATCAGCACAGGCGTACAATCTGCCGTACAAACCCATACAGCCTGCTGAGGCTGCTCGGTTAGGATACCATCAGCCGGTGGTCGTTCCGCCCCCTCTGAACTCTCCGAATTCGCCTCATAAGTCGCGCTTTCTATCTCAGAAGGGGTTAGCACCGTGTTGCCATGGACTTGCCTGACTCGGTACACTTGAGCATCACTCTTGAGTACTCCCACAATGTCTGACGGCAAGCGGGGCGAAAATGCTGATGTGAAAAAGCCGTGTTCCCAGTCCTGAAGAAGGCTACAGGTTAGATAAGGTAAATCTTGCCAAGTTTGCCAGTACCAAGTGTGCATAGCCGAATTTAGAACAGTTGTTTCAACCACGCTCCCTGCCTATGTATAAGAAACGCTTTCAATGCCAAATTGATGAAATCCCGGCTAATCTATGCTAGCTTAGGCAACAATTTTCTTAGAACCCGTAATAGTGGTATTAAATCGGCAACACTTGGAAACGGCTCTCCAGGATGTGAGAGAGCGGCTACCTGTTGGGGACGGCTTTTCTGGATTAGAGCTATCCCAAGAGAATTTCGTGTATCTATTTGACCAGCTTCCTTCAACCAACCAAAAGCTGTGGGAATTGCTGAACCAAGGAGCGAAAAGTGGCACGGTTGCGATCGCTGCTGAACAAACGGCAGGTCGAGGCCAGTGGGGACGCCAGTGGCAATCGACGTTGGGTGGGCTGTACTTATCGCTAGCCTTAACCCCTAATATCCCAGCATCCAACAGCACACAGCTGACGTTGTGTAGCGCGTGGGGAATTGCGATCGCCTTAAGAGCATACAATATTCCAGTGTTCCTCAAGTGGCCGAATGACTTGTTGCTATTAGGGCGAAAGCTGGGAGGAATATTGACCGAGACTCGCGTGCAACAGGGGCATATTACCAAAGCTGTGGTTGGTGTGGGCATTAACTGGAGCAACGCCGTGCCTGAATCCGGGATTAACCTGCAATCCTTCTACGAACAAGACTTGAATCCAGCCGTGACGGGTTTGGAAATGCTGGCAGCAATTGTGATACAAGGGCTGAATTTGGGATACCAACGCTGGTCGCAAGCAGGAATCAAAGCCTTGCTACCCTCTTACCTAGAGCTACTAGATAGCTTGGGGCGTCACGTCATTGTGGATGGAACTCCTGGAATTGTTACAGGCGTCACTCCCACCGGCGAACTGCGAGTCCGCTTAAATTCAATAGAAGCCCATACCTCTACTGAGGATGGTTCTCAGATAGCTACGACTAACTCTGATGGGGCTAATTCCCCAGACGAGCAGGCTACGTCAATGCCCAGAGCAAGAGAAATTTACCTGAAGCCCGGTACAATCAATCTGGGCTATCACCAGTAACGCTCGAAGCTTGAATTGCCAAAGCGAATTCGCTATCAATTACCACCCTAATTACTGAATTATCCGATCTGCGACGAATATTTTTATACAGTGAAGAGGAGTGAGTCGGAAATGACAAAACCAACCCCGTCGGGTCATACCCTATTGAGCGTCTTCTATCGGTGCCCTCGGCTGATACAGACCCTCAGTATCGTGAGTAGTCTGAGTTTCCTCGGCAGTGGATTTGTTCTGGCGCAAACCGAATCCCCTGTAGACAGTGGTGCCGCACCCTCAGCCCCAGCATCTTTTGTTGATGCTGCCCCAGAACGAGCGCCAGCCCCCAAACCCGTGACCCGCTCCAAGCCCTCAGCCCCAGCATCGCTAGTCGATACTGACATCCCTGTGCGACGATCTACGCCAGAACCCGATGTTCCAGTACGCCTTGTTCCTCGTCAAGCTCGGAAACCAGATGCCCCATCACGCACACCTGTTGTGCGTCGAGAACGGAAACCAGCCGTCTCAGCATCGGAATCCGAAGCCTCGGCACCGACAACCCGGAGAAAACCGACCCAGGAAAAACCAATACTACCCCCTCCCAACTTATCTGTACCCGACACCTCAACCATCGCGAAACCTCCCAAGCTCATCCTCAGCCCTGCCCAAACTCAGGAAAACGCTAAAATTCCATCCGAGCCAGGGAATAGCTACATCGATCGCACGGACTACACGGCTGGCACCACAGCGCGCGACGAAGGTCCATCGGCTGTTGTTCTGACTGAACGGTCATCGGGTTGTAGTACGGTGTCGCAAAACGGACAGCTTTCCGGTGGAATCTGTGGCATCGGTACGCCGCGTCAAAACATAGCCAATCAACGAAATAGCGATCGCCCGACAGCGGGAAGTCTCGAGCACCTGATTGCGAGTCAACGCACAGTTACTAAACAAACCATCGGTTACTTGATAGCCGAGCAACCAGCAATTAACCCCGAACGTACCCGTCCAGAACCTCAGTTGGATGGAACCGTTAAACTACCAGTGCCTCCTGTTGCGGATGCCCAGTCACCCGAACCGACGCCAGTGAAAGTCGCATCCAATTTTATACGGGCAACTCAGCGAACCGTGCATTCAAGTGGCGGTTGGGCGGCATCGAAGAGCGTATCGTCTTATTCAGGTGCAGCGTCTTACTTCTCCAATGGGCGGTCTTACTTCTCCGGCACAGAGCAAACAACACCTTCAGGCTTGTCCTACTACAATCTCACCGCCCGACCAGCGGGGGTTCCTAATCTGGGCAAATCCAGCTTCATGTTCCCCCTAACCATTCCTGCCACCATTACCTCGCTATTTGGCTGGCGGATTCATCCGATTACAGGCGAGTACCGCTTCCATGCCGGTACTGATTTGGGTGCTCCCCTAGGTACTCCAGTCGTTGCTGCTGTCTCCGGTCAAGTCGTGACGGCGGATTTCGTGGGTGGATACGGTCTCACCGTGATTTTGCAGCATGAAAAAGGCACCGAAGAAAGCCTCTACGGTCACCTGAGTGAAATCTTTGTTCGACCTGGAGATGAAGTGGAACAGGGAAGGGTTATTGGGCGTGTCGGCAGTACGGGGAATTCTACGGGTCCTCACCTGCACTTTGAATGGCGGCACCTCACGGCCAACGGCTGGGTTCCAGTAGATGCTGGAGCGCACTTGGAATATTCCCTAGCTCAATTCATTGAGGCTCTAAAAGTCGCGCAAGCCTCATCGCCCCGAGGGTTCTAGTTCGCTTCGCGCGTTCCTGGCAAAGAAGTTGCCAGGAATACTAGCGGTCAAGCGTTCAACTCAAGTCCCCATTCCCGAAAACCGGCTGGCAAGTTTCCTATCCCCAGACAGAATGACATTCCAGTCGGTTTTCTCATAAAGACTCTTTTCAATCCGGTCAAATTCCCACCGCCGCTTTCTGGCGAGGTGTTCAATGTTGAGGTGTGAGGAGAAAAGCCCTGTCTTGACCGTTGAATGTACCTCGACCTACAATCTGCCCTCTATTATTAATGCTGAGTGCCTGATTGAGTATCCAGCCCGAATTCGGGGGAAGTAAGTGGTTGAGATCGAACATCTTGCCATTGTTCCACCAGAAGGCATGCAGAGACGCACTACTGGTTAATGACTCACCCACTACCTGCCCTGCATTGTTGATACTATAAGCCTTGCTATAGTTACCACCGAGAGTACCTAGATCGATCGCGCTGCCGTCTGCCCAGAGGAAAGCGTGATAAGAAGCACTGTGGCTACTGGTACTGTGGGATGAATAACCGACCATATGTCCTGCTTGATTCATGTCATTGGCGACGCTGTCGCTGCCGTCAAGAGAGCTTAAGTCGAGCATCATGCCATTATTCCAAGAAAAAGCTGGTGTTTCTCGACTAACGTTACTGGCAGGCGATCCCTCGTGCATCTTCTCGGTGATGTTATTACCATCAACGGCACGGCTGTTACTACCGAGCGTTCCTAAATCAGCGATCGTGCCGTTCTTCCATAAAAAGGTGCGTTCAGCCCCATTTCGGGTTGATGAATAGCCGAGGACTTCTCCTGCGTCGTTGATGCTAAAAGCATAGCTCCAATTCCCACCGAGAGTACCCAAGTCTGCGATTTTATACTTGAGTTCTACAGAGGTGTCGTTCGCAGACTTTGACCCTTTCGATGCGGTAGCTATTGCCTGGAATAAAACGGCTGAAACTGTTTTCAGGAAACCAATCGTCATATATTCTGTAGTTTTAAATTTGTATTTAGGAAATTTTCTAGATTGGTTGATTCTCCCTTACAGGAAACCGGGAATACTAAGACTGTCAAGAGACTAACTTGCTCCAATTCAAATGACCCGCTCGCGATACAGCGGGTTTTTTGTTGCTGTTGGTGGCCCGCTGCTTTTCATCAATGGGGTTATACAAGCTGGGGAGTGAACTTTCTACATTTGAATTCCTGAAGCATCTTCCTTAGGTAGGAGATTCTTACTCTCACGCTCAAGTGAGAGGCTGACCAACTGTTCACTGCTCAGGAGCGTAACTATTTGCTGTTAACAGCAGCAAACAGTGCAGAATAGTCGGCATCGGATAGACCTAGTTGCTGGGCGACTTCTAAAATGTGGCGAACCCCTTCCAAACTGCTGCTATTGAGCGCAACAGCTTGAGCTTCCGTGAGAAATAGGTTGACATCTTTGAGCAGGTGCTTAGTGGGAAAATTTGGGTCAGCATAGTTGTCCGCGAGCATGCGCTGTAATTTCTTATCAAAAGTCGGTGCATAAAGAGCGCTCTGTCGCAAAATCTGCATAAACTGCTCGACTTCAACGCCTTGACGCTGAACGAAGCCGAGGCTGAGGGCAAAAGCTGTTGTGAGAGAAGCGATGAGTTGATTAAGTGCGAGTTTCAGGGCAGCAGCGGAACCCACAGGCCCAATTAGCATCGGTTCTGGCCCAAAGTTTTTGAGCAACTCAGACCACGTTTGAAATTGCTCCGGAGAGGCACCTACCATCACTTGTAACTCGCCTGCTTCAGCTTGCGGAATGCTACCCAGTACGGGCGCTTCTAGATATTCACCCCCCGCAGAAGCGATCGCTTCACCAATCGCTCGACTCTCACTAGGCGCGATCGTGCTCATTTGAATAATGGTGCGACCCGATAATTCTCGTCGAGACGCGTCTGACAACAAAACCGCTTGGACGGCAGCCGCATTAGTCAGCATCACAATGACGCAATCGGATGAAGCGATCGCGTTTTGTGGAGAGTCAGCAATTTCTGCCCCAGCCCTCTGTAGAGGTTCTAGCTTCGACGCCGTGCGATTGTAGGCAACTACCGATAGCCCAGAGTGTAAAAGCCGCCCAGCCATGGGCTGTCCCATCAAGCCTGTTCCAATAAATCCAACGTTCACCACTTCAATATCCTCCTACAGCAATGAGTCCAGAGCCGAACGTAAACGCGCTATTTCCACTTCAAGATTACCGCCCTGAGTTGCATCGACTAAGTTTTGTTCTGCGTATTCCTTGAGAAGAATCTTCGCGACTCTGTTCAGGGCTGAACGAACTGCTGCAATTTGTAAGAGGACATCCGGACAAGATCTGTCCGCTTCAACCATTTGACGAATCGCTCGGATGTGACCTTCAATCCTGGCAAGGCGGTTGAGGAGGTCCTGTGTTTGAGGTTGAGACATGATATACCCCCCTAGGGGATATTAATACTAATATTCTACCCACCCGGCTTGAAAAAGCAGGGGCGAGGTATGCCTCGCCCCTACGATCAAAAACACTGTCTAGCTAAAACAAAACCCCGCAACGTTTTCGGTTGCAGGGCTTGCTTTGTTCTCTATTTGGTGGCGGGAGGCGGATTTGAACCACCGACCTTCGGGTTATGAGCCCGACGAGCTACCAGGCTGCTCTATCCCGCGTCACTCTATCTAGTATAAACCTGATTGGTGAGAATTGACAAGTCCTAGAGCATAGATAATTCACCAATTACCTCCAATCGCTTGAATTCACTGGGTTTCATAAATTTTTCTGCCAGAGTTTCTGACATGGAAGGGCTAATCCATCCCAATTGCCTCAGGAGTTGGACGGCAACCGCAGACTTTGCTCGTTTAGCTCCGTCCATCACCTTAATTGCTATCCCTAAACCTTCCCCAATCCGGCCGATACATTGAATCCCTTCTGCTCCGGCTTTACTCACTAGCTCTCCTTGGGACAAACGCATGAGTTCAGTATCAAACGTGCCTTCTCCCGCCACCATAACGGGGTGATGAGTCATGGCACGAACAATGCGCTCCATACCCAAGTTACCTCCAGAAGCCAGCTGAGCGTACAAGCCAGCGATTTGGCGCAGTTGGACGAAATACGTGGGCGCTCCACAGTCATCGTGGGCTCGAATCAGCTCTTCTCCTGGCATTTTCATCAACTCCGCCACCTGACTCAAAATCAGCTTTTGGACGGGATGGCTGTACTGTAAATAGTTATTCAGAGACCACTGTCGTTGCTGACAAACAGCTAGCATTCCAGCGTGCTTACCGGAGCAGTTGTGCTGTAAGGGACTTTGCTTACCCTCTGGTACTGGACACTGCAACGCTGATGGGTCAACATCACTACGCCACAGGACGTTAAAAACCTGCCGAACCTGCTCCATCGTACCGTGATGGGAACTACAGATAATCGCTAAGTCACGGTCGTTTAGGTTGTAACGTTCCATGGTGCCAGTTGCGGTCACAGCCAGCGCTTGAAATGGCTTGAGTGCGGAACGGATAAAGGTCGAAGTCTCCGGGTTGCCAGCAACGGATAGGACGCGTCCCCGGTCATCGCAGACAACCGCTTGGACTCGATGCGTCGATTCGACGATTCCTTCCCGTAGCAAACGGACTTCTAGAGTTGGTGTTTGAGTACGTTTTCCCCTTGTCATGCGTAAGACTTTAACACGGTAAGGGGACAGGAGAACTGCTGTCTGCACAGCAGAAATCTCATAAAATTCCAGTGCAAAAACCCACTGTTTGTTGAAGTGGGATGAATCATCAGCTGCTTCATTGTCATTGTGCTTGTTGAGCTAAGACTCCTGGCTGCAACAAGCCGTGGAAGTGTCAAAAGAAAATCCAAATTAGGCTACCACCAACGAAAAATAGAGCAAGGATACCGAACGTCCGTTTCAGACGCAGCAGAATCGGTTGAACTTGATAAGAGACAATCAAGCGATCGCGTGTCAAAATTTCTGGGGGTTTTGTCCAGGTTTGACCATCGTACCAGCCTGACTCCTCATAAAATATTGTCTCTCGCAACAGGCGATCGCGCACGTAAGACCACCCTAAATACAGCCGCAGCAACATCAAGGTCAGAAATACGCTAGCACCGGCCCCCCCACACAGCAGAAATTGAACCAGATGCTTATTGGGCGAGAAACTGGCTGCGGCTACGGGGCCAGCAACGAGCCAACTCCAACCCCAAACCCAAGCTAATTTGATAATGTAGTCCCGCAGATCTAACGTTCCCCAGCGAAAGAGCCAAGACTCTTTCAATTCTTGGTACTCATTAATTGGCTGCTGTTCAAGTGGAACCGGACAGATAGAAACAGAAGATTCCATCATGGGTTTGTGTCACTGTTGCGGTTGGGAGGGTTGAAATGGGAGCTGTTGTGCGTGTCCCCAGAAAGCTTCCAAATTATAAAATTCGCGCTCTTGAGGCAGCAAGATGTGGACAATTACATCACCATAGTCCTGAAGCACCCAAGCTCCCTCTGTATACCCCTCAGTCCTTAGGGGCAGCTGTTGATGCACAGTTTCTACCTTCTGTCCGATTGACTGAGAAATTGCCCTGACCTGAACTTTCGAGAAGCCAGTCACAATCACAAAGTAATCTGCGATATAGGACACGTCTGCCACCCTTAGGATAACGATATCCCCTCCTTTACGGTCATCGGCTGCCTCAGCAATGGTCAAAGCGAGTTCTCGGCTGTTTTCCTGCTTTGATGTGCTAGTCGCGAATAGAGTAGAAGGCACTTTGATTTGATCTCCCATTAAATCCTAAAATCCTTGTTCAAAACAAGACAAACGTTGATCAACCATGGGTCAATCGGGCAGCGACTCGGCTGCAATTGACCGCTAGCTATTGGTTTGGTAACACTATGATTCAATAGATAATTAGGCTGTGACCCCATCTAAGGGATGGTCTATCAGTTGTGTTTTTTGTTTGGACATTTGCATTGCCCAATTCCGCGTCGATATCGTGCGAGGGTGAATCAGGCAGCGGCTATTGAGCAGGAATTTCAAACAATAGTCGCAGGTGAGCCAAACGGCCTGATGGAGGTCTTGCCTGCTCATTTCCCGTAAGGCTTCCAATTCGGGTGTATTGCCACGACTTGGCTCCAGACTATCAGCCAGAAATACCACACAACTCAATGCACTCATGCTAGGACGACCTAGGGTGTGAAGTGCGATCGCTTGCAACACTTCTTCATCTTGCATGCCAAATCGATCTCTAGCGACAATGGCACTGACATCCGCGTGTAAAAGATGAGGAGTGGCTTCACAAACTGGGTCAATCTCTAGACCTTCGTCCCTAGCTATCTGCAATAGCATTGCAGGCTTGAAGTACTTCGCTAGATCGTGCATCAACCCCGCCTGAGCGGCCTTTTCAACATCCAGCCGATAATGCCAAGCCAGTTCAGCGGACATCTGCTCAACTCCCAAAATATGCTGAAGCCGAGCAGTTGGAACGTTATCTGCTAACCAGGCTAAGACCCGATCGCGCATCACATATCAAGACTCCCGATCGCAACTTTACTTTAAGGAGAAACAGAGTAATAGCCCTTATTTTAGCTCAATGCTTCAAAGCCGCAGCAAAGAGCTCCTCATACTGGCTCAAGGCTTTCTCAAACGCATAATGCTCGACAGCATACTGTCTGCCTTTTTCACCCAATAGCTTGACTTTGTCCGGATTATGGTAGAGTTCCAAAATCATCTGTGCTAAAGCATCCGGATCTTCTGGAGGAACAACGATTCCGCCACCACTGCGTTGAGTCGCTCTAGCAGCAGTCCCCGTAGCCGGAACAGAGGCGACAATCGCGCAACCACTGGCTAATAAGACTTGGATTTTGGACGGCATGTTGAAGCAAATCACGTTTTGCTTTTGCACCACCAGTCCTAGATCGGCCGCCGATAACATGTCCGGAAGCATGTCGCGAGGTTGCAGTGGTAGTAGCGTGACGTTTGTGGCTTGACAGCTTTGACAAT
>DATNPC010000022.1:0-2613 GCA_036703375.1 Allocoleopsis sp. | reverse complement strand
CCAGTTCGGGAGAGGGAAATATAGCTGCCTAGCTGTGTTATTATCAAATTCACGAAGTTTTGGCTAGATTCAGTGCGAGAAGAATTATCGGGAATCCTAAGTTTATACCAATGAGCTAGGAGTGTATGCAAATTTAGCAGGATTAATGGATAGCTTGAGACGATAGGTGTCTCACTAAAGATTAAATCTGCATTTGGGTTGTACTTCTAAGGTTTGAGATAAACTTAACCGTATTAAGTCAAGTCTCAATCGCACAGAACCTCCTGTCCGCCAGGATAAGGAAAATCTGCCAAGCTTTGGGACACAGTATCAAAGTGCCACAACCACACCTGCATGGGTTTTTGGAAGAGCTTGTTTAGCAGTTCAGACGCTGCCTCGCCGCAGACACAATTTGAAGGGGATGCACTTGACGGTACGAGCGATCGCACCGAAGAAGGTTCTCGCATCTATTTCAGCACGGAGCGGGACATTGACCTTTACGAGTTAGAAGAACTCTGCGATGCCGTTGGGTGGTCGCGGCGTCCGATGCGTAAAGTCAGAAAAGCAATTCAGCATAGCTTCCTAGTCGCTTCGATGTGGCAGCAGCGAGGCAACACTAGACGCTTAGTCGGCTTTGCTCGTGCGACATCCGACCATGCGTTTAATGCCACAATCTGGGATGTGGTAGTTCACCCGGATTTCCAAAGCAAGGGGCTAGGTAAGGCGTTGATGAAATACATGATTAAAAAGCTCCGGAGCGAGGATATTAGTAATATCACGCTCTTCGCCGACCCACACGTCGTCAATTTCTATCGTAGAATGGGCTTTATTCCAGACCCAGAAGGCATTAAAGGCATGTTCTGGTATCCGGATTAAGTTTTTTATCCTTCGGATTGAGAAATCTTGACCCATAAGAGCCAAAAGCGAGTTATACTAGCTAGGGACAAACCGGGATGTAGCGCAGCTTGGTAGCGCGCCTGCTTTGGGAGCAGGATGTCGCAGGTTCAAATCCTGTCATCCCGATTTTTAGATGATATTGCAATTCTCAAAGCCTTCCCGCCCATGTAAAGTGGTTGACGCGCGTAGGAGAGGGGGAGCGAGCAATGAAGCTCAAGGAATGTGGTGGAACTATTGAAGATTGAATAGAGTCAGGGAAACTCGCCCGTATACAGAGAAAATAGTGCGAGTTACTCAGCCATGAAGCATTAATTAACAGTGGAAATTAAATCGCAAAATCGATAAAGTCAAAAGAGTTTTGAGCGGGATGATATCCATTTCTTATACACTTTCAATGGGTCATCCTTGTAGAGCGGCAGTATTCTAGTCGTCACGAGTATTTCAGGTCTAACTCGGAGGTAAGAGCAATGAAATCGTTAGTTCGTTGGAGCGCAACACTAGGTTTAGTTGGTAGCACCCTATTAGGTTCTGTATTGACAGGAAATTTGCAGGCATTGGCTTTGCCAGAAGAGCAAGTGGTTAAAACCCTGCAACCGGTTCCCGTGTTTACAGTAACGGATGCACAGGGCGCGCCTTTGGTCGCTTCTGTACCGGATGCGAACAACAAGCCGCAATCCGTGGCAGGGGTTTTTATTAGCCAGAAGGATGCTCAGGCATTTGTCGATCGCTTGAAGAAAGACAAGCCAGATATTGGCAAAAACGTGCAAGTTGTTCCCGTTTCTCTGGCACAAATCTTCAAGCTGAGAAAAGAGAATCAAAACAAGCCGGATGGTCTGAGCTTTGCCTTTATACCCGTGCAGCAACAGGTGCAAACAGCACAGACGCTCATGGCGTCAACGGGTCAACAAGGGCAGCAATTTCAAGGAACACCCCTGTTCGTTGCCAGGGGTGGTAAAGAGCAGGGATATTTAACCATTCAAGAGAATGGTAAATCAGTTATTCCCTTCTTCTTTGAGAAAGAGCAATTGCAGCAACTGGTCGATCGCTTTAAGCAGCAAAAACCCGATATGGCGTCTACAGTTAAAGTCGAAGCTGTTCCCCTAGAAGGTGTAATTCAGACCCTACAGAGCAGTAACAACGAGCAATTGCAGAACATCGTACTCGTGCCAACACAGGAAGCCATATCCTTTCTGAGAAGCCTGCCCGCTGCTTCAGGTCAAGGCACACCTCAAAATCCAGCTAATGCAGGGCAACGTCCAGCCCAGCAAGGGCAACCCCGACGGTAAGCGACCGCTTTACTCCAGACAAGGAGGCGAAGAGTGGGCAATAATGATGCGAACGATCGCTTGTTAACTCCAGGTTCTGTGTCAACACAAGGCAGGGATTCTCAAGCAGATTCCAACTCTGCGGCGTTGTCCAGTATATCGGGTTCCGATCTCTGGCAGTGGCGTGAAGAGGCCCGCAAGTCAGCGGTAGAAGCTGGTATCCCGACGGCTGAAGTAGACTGGCTGCTCCAAGAAGTCGCTGAACTCGACCCGTTGGAACTGCGCCTAGAATCCTTCAAAACGCGATCGCAAATCAGAGTGCGATATCCTCTACCAGTGCTATCTCAACTCTGGCACCGGCGAATTCGCGATCGCTTGCCCGTTCAGTACCTGGCTGGAACAACCCCTTGGCGTCATTTTTCCCTAATCGTCTGCCCAGATGTCCTAATTCCCCGCCCAGAAACCGAATACC
>DATNPC010000021.1:0-4780 GCA_036703375.1 Allocoleopsis sp. | reverse complement strand
GTTGACGACTTGTTCTCTCTTACTAGTGGTAGCTTTATCTCTAGCGAAGTGTTACCCGAGGCGGTAGGAAGTGCAGGGGAAGTATCTGTTGTTGCGGGAAGCCTCATTTTAGATACTGATAGTTATATTTCCAGTGATACTCACGGACAAGGTGATGCTGGTCATGTATCGGTGCAGGCTAATGGCTTGATTTCCCTTGCAGGTGGTAGTTATATTTCCAGTGATACTTTGGGACAAGGTAATGCTGGTCATGTATCGCTACAAGCTGATGGCTTGATTTCCCTAGCTAGTAGTAGCTCTATCTCCAGCGATGTATGGTCGAAGGCTGTCGGCAACGCGGGAGAAGTTTCTGTTGTAGCAGGCAGGCTCACTTTAGACACTGATAGTTATATTTCCAGTGAGACTTTGGGACAAGGTAATGCTGGTCATGTATCGCTACAAGCTGATGACTTAATTTCCCTAGCTAATAGTAGCTTTATCTCCAGCGATGTATGGTCGAAGGCTGTCGGCAACGCGGGAGAAGTTTTTGTTGTAGCAGGCAGGCTCACTTTAGACACTGATAGTTATATTTCCAGTGAGACTCGCGGGCTGGGTGATGCTGGAAATATCTGGGTGCAAGCGGATGATTCCATCTTCCTTACAGCTGGCAGCTTCATCTCCAGTGATACGCATGGAAAGGGGAATAGTGGCACTGTATTAGTGCAGGCTGATAATGCCTTATCCCTTGCAGGGAATAGTTACATATCTAGCCTTGTAAGCTCTGAAGCAATTGGTAGTGGTGGTAACATTACCATCACGGTTGGGCTGCTTTCCGTGACCCAGGGCGCAGAGCTGAATACTAGTACCCTTGGACAAGGAGATGCAGGAGATATCGTCATTCGTGCCAATAGTATAGTTTCCTTCGATGGAGTAGGTAGCACTGTATTCAGTGGGGTAGGTGGAGATTGGAGCCAAGGGTTTGTAGGCATTGGCAATGGAGGCGATATCGATATCCAGGCTAAATTCCTTTCTGTGACTGGAGGCGCTGAACTAGTAGCCCAAACGTTGGGAGAGGGAAACGCAGGAAATATTAACATCAATACTTCAGAGGCTGTTTCGATCTCTGGAGCTGCTCCCTTCCCGATGCTTGGAGATGGTAGACCTGGTGGTTTCTCTAGTGGTTTGATAACAAGCACCGAGCAAGGAGCCAGAGGTCAAGGAGGTAACATCAATGTCACGACACCTAACTTACGCATATCTGATGGAGCCGTTTTAAATGCCCGCAGCCGGAGTGAATTCAGCGGTGGCAACATTACAATTAATACCAATAGTTTGGAAGTAACAGGTGGTGGTCAAATTCTCAGCACCGCTTTCAGCAATGGAGATGCTGGTAACATCACCGTCAACGTGACTGACCAAACTACAATTTCTGGCAGCGACCCAACCTTTATAGATCGATTTAATCAGGTAGCTCAAGTTTTTGGTGAACCGCAGGCTAGGTTCACACTCGATCCAGTTGGTGCTGAAAGTGGTCTTTTTGCTAACACTGTTCCTGGTTCTACAGGGAAGGGCGGCGACATCTTCATTAACTCTAACCAGGTAGCAATTTCCAATGGCGCGAAGGTGGCGGTAGATAGTCAGGGACAGGGAAATGGAGGAAATATAACTATTCAGGCAAACTCCTTAACCCTCAACGATAAAGCATCGATTGTGGCTCAAACAGCTAGTGGCGAAGGTGGAAATCTCACACTGCAAGTTAACGATATTTTGATCATGCGCCATAACAGTCTCATCTCTGCCGAAGCGGGTGGTACTGGAAATGGCGGAAATATTGATATTGATGCCGACTTCGTGGTTGCTGTCCCCAAGGAAGATAGCGATATTGTTGCTAATGCTTACCAGGGCAGGGGCGGTAATATCAATATCACAACCCAAGGCATCTATGGTTTAGAGTTTCGCCCAAACCGGACTCCGTTAAGTGACATCACGGCTAGTTCTCAGTTTGGCGTCAACGGTGTTGTACAAATCAACACCCTCGGAGTTGACCCCAGCCGAGGCTTAGCCAAATTACCAACAGATGTGGTGCATGCCGAAGGACTGATCGATCGCCATTGCACCCCTGGTAGAGACACCAATCAGCGCAGCAGTTTTACAGTTACAGGTCGCGGTGGTTTGCCACCCAGTCCTAACGACCCGCTCAGGGGTGAAACTGTCATCACAAATTGGGTTACTCTTGACTCAGAGGATGAAAACCGCGATCGCACTGCTTCTCCTCCCAATTCCACCACTACCACTACCAACCAACTCGTCGAAGCTCAAGGTTGGATTATTGGTTCCGATGGGCAGGTTATCCTGACAGCACAAGCCCCTACTGTCACCCCTCAAACAACCGAGCTAACATCGCCATCTTGTCAAGATTTCCAGACGGATACTCCTTGAAGGAAGCGGGAAAATCTAACCTCTAGCACGAGCTTTCATCAGCCTATCGAATGATGAATGTCTGACTCAGCAACGAAAAAATGTGGGCAGGACAGATGAAAGCAATAGAAATTTAGTGCTGATTGGTGAGACCGATCGAGCAAGGAGGGAAAATGGTAATAGGAAATCATCGACGTGCAATTGGTGTCTTTGCAAGGCGTCGGGATGCGGAAGATGCCCTGGCTGAACTGAGAGCGTCAGGCTTTCCGATGCATAATATTTCTGTGGTTGCCAAAGACTCAGAGCGTGGCGACAATATCAGTGGTGTGGATCTAAGCGATCGCGTTGGGAATGAAGCTGACACGGGGGCAGCCGTTGGTGCCGTTACAGGTACGGCTGGAGGAATGTTAGCGGGTTTACTCACAGGGTTGGGACTGTTGGCCATTCCCGGACTCGGCCCTGTCATCGCGGCTGGAACCGTAGGCACCACGCTGGCGACTACATTAGCCGGTGGTGGAATTGGAGCGTTATCGGGTAGCTTAATTGGAGCATTAGCTGGGTTAGGCATTCCTGAAGATCGGGCGCGAGTCTACTCCAACCGCCTCTCTGCGGGTGACTTCATGGTAATTGTCGATGGTACCCCGGATGAAATTGCCCGTGCTGAGGCTATATTACTCCGCAATCGCGGTATTGAAGAGTGGGGTATCTTTGATATCAAAGAGGACAGAACTCGTAACGTTACACCCCTCTAAACCATGATTCACATCAAACATTAGGAGAAGGAAACTCTGCCCAGCTTTCGATTGGCTGGGTAGATTTAACTACGTGCATTCCTGCGGCTGCAAATCGCTGGAAGGCTTCATTAGCCTGTTCCGTATAGTCCACTACTCCCGGAACTACGACAGGTGAGGTGCAATCTTCTAGCAGATACACTTTCTTTACAAGAGTCGCATCTTTGGCGTGTATTTCTGCTAATAAATCGGCAATCGTCCAGGCAACGCAATGACTCTTCGCTTGTCCTGCAATAATCACAGCATCAAACTCAAACAGATACTGAATCAAGCTTGTATTTTTGCGATCGATGGGCTGTCTATCATCTCCTTCCAAAACTTCAGGTCGCAAAATAGAATAGTTTTCAGTTAAGGGATTGTTACCTTTAATCTCAAACCGAGTTTGGCTATTTCGGGCAATGCAGTGAAAAAATAATGCCTCTTCCACAGCAGAAACCAAGGCGTGACCGATACCGCCCAACATAGAATGATAAGGCCAAACCGTTAGGGGATACTTACCAGCACTACTCAGCTGTGTGACGTAGTGTAGGGCATGTTTTTCTAGTTTTGAATAATCGCAACCCAGACTATAGGCAACGGCTCGATTCACCTGCCATTTTCCTTGTTCGATATCGTCTGGAGTTATTGAAGTAGCTGCTGGCGTGGGGTGTTCGCCCGCCTCGTTAATCCAAAAGATGGGATGGAAAATCTGCATCGCCGTATGAGTATCCATCGTAGGCGCGATCGCATGAATTACTCCCAGATTGCGGTAAATAAATTCACACAATCGCACATTGTCTTCCACAGCCCCCATCCCCGACTGTCCGCCAACGAACAGTTCAAAGTCCGGAACGCAGAAGGTGTTTTGAACATCGATTAACAATAAGCAAATTTTAGTGTTGTCTTCAGCCGCTGGCTGAACATCGTAATTTTTCGCCCACTCTCTCGCTTCAACGGCTCTTGCTTGATACGGTACTCTCCAAACTTCTCCCACCTTAGCCGCATCAAAGTGAGGCGGAATCGGGAGTTGCTTAGTTGTTTGGATAATCATGGATTGACTCCTTAGAGCTGATTTATAAAGCCAACATTAAATTTCATCAAACCAATACCATGTAAGCTGTTCAATCCTCTAGCTCCTTCCACTGAACTCTTTCTCTCACAGCTTGAGGCTAGGGGCGTTAGAGGCTTTTTAAGATTTAGTTTATAAATCAGCTCTTACTGGCTCAAAAGTGACACATCTTCGTCACATGTCTGAGACAAGATTGACACAACGCTAACTTAAAGTAGCGGTACATTTCAGAACTACCTTTTCATTAGGGATTTACCATGGCTAATTTTGGTCAGCCCATTGGTGATTTTGCTATAGACACAGCGATCGATAACGAAACGATGTCGAAATCCCCACTAATGAATTATAACAACAGTGAATTAAAAGAACATCCATTAGTAACAGTCGTTGTACCTGTATATAATCACGAGCGGTTTGTTGCTGAGTGTCTCGATAGCATCATTAATACGTAAGGATTCAGGTCAGGGTAATAAGGATTAGGGGGGAAGGCTTCGCCCCCTTTTAGGATGAGCGAATACGGCTGCTTTGAGTAGCGAAGGCTTTC
>DATNPC010000020.1:0-2053 GCA_036703375.1 Allocoleopsis sp. | reverse complement strand
GCCACGGGTGAGAGTCGTGCCCGTCGATCACCACTCCGTAGTGGCTGTGGGTGCAGTCGCAGCACAGCATATACTCATGCTTATCTGACCAGCCGCCGATGCTGAGCCAGAAACCTGAGTCAAGCACTGGCTCGTCGTTCTCCTCGGCACCGAGCACAAACAACTGGAAGTTATCGAGTGTAAGATACGCCACTGTCTCCGCATCGAATAGAGACCACTCCAAGCTGTACGGCCATCTCCATCCGCCCCCAATCGCTTGCATGAATATCGCATAGTCCTGGGGAACTTGGAATCGCTCTTCCACTGCGGCGAGTCCATAATGCCTCGCAAACACATCCTGCACTGACGACAGGCAAGTCGTCCAAGCCGCCTGTAAGTCAGCAGGCTCAACCGCCGTAGTAGTGCGGACGAGTGGACGCCCATCGGCACAGAAGCGCTCAACGACCTGACTCCAGGTGTGCCGCACTTGTTCTAACGTTTCCATCGCCTTACCCAACCTCTAAAAAATTTTCCTAAGCTACCCTTGCTTAAAAAAGCAACTTGGGGTTTAGCTTGTTTCTTGTGGGATGGGCCGGAAAGCCCGTCCAGATTAGGCAAATTAGATGCACATCAACTTATCAGCTGCTAAAACCTAAATTATGAAGGTTGATCGCCTGCATCGCTCACCACTGTTGCATCCGGTGTTGCCGATTCTAGCTCCGGTGGCAGATGATTGGTGATAAAGGAACTCCAGTAAGGTATCCCACCTGAGCCAAATTCCATCTGCAAAATTGACCCATTCGGTACTCGAAATCCTCGCGAAAATCCCAAAAGCCGATTCATGGCAACGGCATCAATTACCGTCGGGTCAGCCAAAATCTGCCACAGCATTGCTTTGATAAAAAATCCATGGGTAAAGACAACGACAAAACCGGATTGTTGTTGCAACTGGTTCAGGGCGGTTCGGACTCGTTCCATCAGTTGAATCAACGATTCGGCATTGGGTCCATCGATATAATTAGGGTCGCAGCGATCCCAGTAAGCTTTGCTCAGGGGTTTGCGCTCCAGGGTTGTGGCTGGTCGATCGAGTTGTAGCCCCAGATAGGTAAACTCCTGAACTTGCCAAACCTCAATCGGGACATGCGGAAATTGTTCGATCAATGGTTGAGCAGTGAGTTGTGTTCTGAGATAAGGTGAAGTCACAATCAAGTCTGGAGATTGTTTAAAGGCAGTTGGAATACATTTTGATTGTCGGTAGCCCAATTCACTTAAGCCATTTTCATGCGGTTCCAGAGTTGGAAACCCTGCATTGGATTGACTTTCAGCATGACGAATAATCCAGATAGACACGGTTTGATAGTCCCTCTCATTGAATGCGTGAAAATCATTTTTATAGCAATTCTCAGTGGCGTCTAGTACAGGTAGGGGCACGACATGTTGTGCCCCTACAGGGTTTCTGTATTCCATCCAAGTGAGAACCGCTATAGTTATCTATAGATCGGCTCAAATGCGATCGCTTTTATCTCTGCCAGTTCAACAAACATTGACGGCATTTGCCAAGGCTTCAGCATCTTCTTCCAACTCGACATCAAGCTAGTCCTCGAAATCCCCCGTTACGATAGAAGAATGCTGGAATTACACTGCCATACTACTTGTTCTGACGGCACCCTAACCCCCACGCAACTTGTCCAAGCGGCGGTTAGTGCTGGAGTCCGTGCTTTAGCGATTACTGACCACGATACTGTCTCTGGATGGGACGAAGCGATCGCAGCCGCTCAACCTTATAACCTAGAGATTGTTCCCGGTGTAGAATTGAGTACCGTTCACAATAACTGCTCTCTACATATCCTAGGCTTTTACCCAGATGCACAAAAGCTGATTGCGCCCTTATCTGAACGCATCGCAGGACGCAAACGCCGCGCCCAGGACATGGTTGCCAAGTTGGCATCATTGGGCTATCCCATTTCTCTGCCAGAACTCGGTGAAGGCGTCTCCCCCAGTCGTCCGCATATCGCCAGAGCTTTAGTTAACGCGGGTTATGTTCGTTCTGCCGAGGAAGCCTTTGACCGTCTGT
>DATNPC010000019.1:0-9247 GCA_036703375.1 Allocoleopsis sp. | reverse complement strand
GCGGCTCGTTAAAAAATAAGTGGAAGGTGGACACTGCATAATAGAACTTGAAAAGCTTATTATAGTCTTAGTATGCAGTGCCGACCCTACAGAAGAAAATTTAAAACATTACTGGCTTGAAGTCGAGCCAACTCTAACGATAAGCTCCAGAATAATTCCAGGACGGAATGCTACCTTCAGATTGTTCATCAAAACTAATCAACCTTATGCGATCGGGATTCTGAACCAGATAATTGGCTACCAAATATCCAGCAATTGTCCATGTTTGATAAAGCCTTGCTTCTCTACCAATAATGGTTCCATCCTCACCATCGTAATATTCCGGCCATTCATCATCGCTTAAGTATTTCTCAGCGAGTTGAATCGCTCGTCTAGCTAGCTCGATTTTCTTCGTTTTTTGAGCAGCTGCGGTAAAAGACCACAACAGAACCGGCCAACTTCCTCCATTGTGATACGACCAAGGGACATTTTTAGGGTCGCATCCCGTGACGCTTTCCCAATCGCGATCGGTGACGGCTGGATAACAGATTTTCATCGGCATTCCTTCCACCAAATTTGACCAGCGCATTTCGATTAAATGCATAATCATTTGCGCCTGTTCTGGAGTAGCTAGATCGGAGATAATTGCCAATAAGTTCCCCTGAGAGAAGAAGCGAAAATCGATCCAGCCGACTCCTAGATTACCGGCAAGATAACCACCTTTTCTGTCAACCCAAGGGAGAACCCAATCGGGTACAGAATTCTCATAGATATTGAACTTATTTAAAGCTGTTTCGCCAAACTCCTCAGTTTTGAACCGATAAATATCTCTCAACCGCTTGGGGTCTAGCCAATAGCGATCTCGAATATATTCCGTCAGTAAATTGATGCGATTGTCAATATCTAGAGCCTGTATGTAGTCTTCATCTTTTAGCAAGTCGTAACGAGCCGATCGCAAAGCATGATGAAATAAGGCTTGAATTTCTAACGGATGCCCGTAAACTCCCATGCGACGGTCAATCATAAAGGCGGCTTCTGGCACCAACATCGTGGGCGTCATATCAAACCGCTTGCTCAGACAAATGTCTAGAATTAATTTGATACCCCGTTGGAATTCTTCGCGATCGGCAATACTTTCTTCCGGTCGATTGGCAATCTGACACGCCTTTTCATAGGCTCGTAACAGAATAATCCACCATAACCCAGAATCAACCGGTGTGACTCTCCCGATCGCGCGTTGACCGAAATCCGGTTCAATTTCTTGGTCTGCTGTCACCTCGAAACTCGCTGGCATCAACCCTTGTCCTAATCGAATTCCATCAATCAGGAGTTCTTTGCCTTGCCAGGTTCGCCTCACCTCACCGAATAATCCTTCTCCTTCCTTCAATCCAGCTTTGTCCGACTGCAAGCCTAAAGTAAACTCCAGGAAGTTGCGGACAATTTCCCGTTCCCCTTGCATCAAGAAGGCAAGCCCTGAAGGGACAAAATCCCGGATGAAGCAATGACCGTAATTCAGCTGTTCTTCTTTGGGCCCCGGTTCCTTGGCGGCTACCGTCCCAACTGGCTTTTGCTTGTAAGTCATGACTGACTGCTTCAGCCGTTCTTGAGCCTCATCGATCATCCTGATATTCAAAGCGCTGTCTCCTCGTTGCGTTCAATTCGCTCTATCTGAAAGATTAAAGCTGCAAGCCCAAGAAGAGAAGCTCATCCCAATGAAAGACTTACAGCATGTTTCTACTGGAGTGACGTAAAGTTTGGTAGGGGCGCACAGCTGTCATCAGCATCAATTTAAGAAGAGCTTGGCGGTTGAAACCGCAGCTACACAGACAAAACCCGCCTACGCGGGTTTCAAAACTCTTGATTTTCCTTTAGTCCGCGCAGGCGGACTTGGTTCGTATAGCCGCGACTTCAGTCGTCAGGGCTTAAGTTGACACCAATGGCAGCTGTGCGCCCTTACACCAGTTGTATTTCATCAACTGGCCAATTGCTCTAAGTCGCGATCGCGTAATACTGGTATGGGACACAGAAATAAGTAGAAGTACCGATGAGCCTTGATGTGATTGTCATTGGTAGCGGAATTGGTGGGTTAACGGCTGCCGGATTACTAGCGCGTTACGGTAAACGGGTGCTAGTGTGCGAGAGTCATGCCATCGCAGGGGGTGCCGCTCATAGTTTTAAACGTCGAGGTTTCGAGTTTGACTCTGGCCCGTCCTTTTACTGCGGTTTAGGGAACCAACGGCCTAGTCTCAATCCCTTGCGACAAGTGCTGGATGTTCTGGGAGAATCGCTGCAAGTCGTGCCCTATGACCCCATGGGACACTATCATTTTCCAGAAGGCACATTTCCGGTTTACAGTAATGGCGATCGCTACCGGGAAGCAGTGGCTCGAATTACGCCTCAAGGGGCAAAGGAACTGGCGCAATTTGAAAAGCGCCTATTATCCCTGTATGACTGCCTCAAAGATATTCCCACCCTTGCCCTCAGAGCAGATTGGCAACTCCTTCCAGTTTTGTTCGGTAACTATTTGCCCTCCGTCTTGAAAATGTTGCCTCAATTAGGCATCATCCAGGGTTCCGTCGGAGATGTTATGGACAAAGACGTGCGCGATTCTTGGGTGCGGCGGTTAATCGATTTAGAATGCTTTCTCCTATCCGGATTGAAGGCACACGGCACCGTTGCGCCAGAAGTGGCATTCATGTTGGGCGAACGCACCCGCGCTGGTGTCGAGTATCCCGTCGGAGGAAGTGGGGCAATTGTAGATGCCTTAGTGCGCGGATTTAAACGCTGGGGTGGCGAGTTGCGGCTGAATGCTCATGTCGAGCAAATCTTGGTAGAAGCCGGGAACGTTATCGGAGTGCGCTTGCAAAACGGGGAAATTTTAAACGCTCCGGTAGTGATTTCCAATGCCACCATATGGGATACCTATACAAAATTACTGCGGCCAGAAGACTTACCCCAGCCTTACCGAAAATCTGCATTGGAAACACCCGTTGTTGAGAGTTTCATGCACCTTCATTTAGGAATTCGGGCAGACGGATTAGAGGGACTAACGGGGCATCATGTCGTCGTTCGCGATGCCAACAAGGATATTACCGCACCGGGAAATACCTGTATGATTTCGATTCCTTCGGTGTGGGATACTAATCTCGCACCAGAAGGTCATCATGTCGTTCACGCCTACACATTAGAACCTTATGAGGGTTGGCAGCGGGATAAAGGGTACGAGGAAAGAAAGAAAACGCGATCGCAATCCTTATACCATGCCTTAGAGCGAGTAATTCCCGATATTCGACAGCGCATCGTCCTCGAACTCATCGGCACACCCCTGACTCATGCCTATTATCTACGTCGCCACAAAGGAACCTATGGCCCTGCTATAGCGGCTGGCAAAGGAATCTTTCCTAGCTGCCAAACCCCTATCTCTGGTTTATATCGCGTCGGAGATAGCACGATGCCAGGAATTGGTGTTCCTGCGGTTGCCGCCTCTGGCATCCTCTGTGCCAATACATTAGTGACGCCTCAACAAACCGCCGAATTGCTACGCTAGCGCGCATTTAATTGGAAGGGCACTGGCTTAAGAGCCTGGAAATAAATTTCCGGCTCAAAGCTCAAGTAAGCTAAAGCTTACTGGGAAAGCTTTTTAACCCGTTAAAACGGGTTTTAGCTTTTAGCCCGAACTTTAGTTCAGGGCTTAAGTCAGTGCTATTCGTCTTAAGTTGAATGGCACTGAAATTTCAAAACTCGATTCCTGGTTGTGCCTTAATACCCTGTTCGCGGAAGGGATGCTTAACCAGAGTCATTTCTGTAACTAAATCTGCTCGTTCAATTAATGGCGCTGGGGCTCCACGGCCAGTCAGAATGACATGAGATTGGGCTGGTTTTTGTGTCAGTCCAGTCAAAACCTCTTGAACATCCAGGTAGCCCAGCTTCAAAGCAACGTTAATTTCATCCAGCAGGACTAGCCGGAAATCTGAGTTACAGATAAACCCTAGGGCTTTTTCCCACGCTTGACGAGCTTTTTCGATATCTCGTTCTCGGTCTTGAGTTTCCCAGGTGAAGCCTTCTCCCATTGCATGAAACTCTAACTGAGGTGTCTCACTCGGTGCAGCGGAGGTCCAGGGTTGGAAGGCGAGTTTCTCGGCTGGTTCCCACGCTCCTTTGATAAATTGTACGATCGCAACTCGATAACCGTGACCAAGCGATCGCAATACCATTCCCAATGCGGCTGTTGTCTTCCCCTTACCGTTGCCGGTATTGACAATAATCAGACCTTTTTCTGGAGACGCTTTAGCGAGGCGTTCTTCTTGCACCTGTTTGCGTCGCTGCATCTTGGCACGATACTGCTCCGGCGTCAATCCAGATGCTTGGGCTCCATCAACAGTCGTAGATTGAGGGGTTTCGTTTAATTCAGTTTGGGAATCAATCTTCATCAAGAAAAGCTACTAAAGACAACACATTCGCGATCGAGAGCTATTTCAGATACTAACTCTGCAAGCTGCATCCCGGCGCACTACCTGTTGCTTCAGCTAAGGGTAATCCCACAACGGCTGTTCCTGCTCTTGAACCCAGAAGGTTTGGCTACTCTGGTTGAGTTGAGGTGGAGGGATGTGAACCTTATCCATCCAGGAGAAATCCCAGTAAGGGGGTTCGGGTTCTTCAACCACGCGTACCATATCTCCTTGATAGTTTTCATTCACTTCTATCGCTTTGTCGCGCAAATAAGCGGGTACATAGCGCAGATGAACTGGCAGTCCGTGTGCTATTAGAAATTCTGCCAATTGCTCGGGATGGATGAAGATTCCCTCACCATGAAGACGCTGCAAAATTTCTTCAAAATTAGGCCAGCGCTCGTTGTCTTGAGACTGGAAATACCATTTCATGCTATCTAAAGCAATAGAGAGAAGATTATTAGATATAGCTGATATTGGTTGCATTCACACAAAAGAGTTCTGGGTCGCGAGCAGTTAAATCAACTAACGGTACTGTGAGGTCAGTACTACAGCCTTAAACGCAATAATTCCTGGTCTTTTTCTCTCAACTTTGGCTTTTTCTCCTCTAGAGATTGAGGTCGTTTGTCTGTTTTTGGAAGTGTTTAACGACAGCTTTCTATAGACGAGCCGTTGACCTTGTCTTGTCTAATCTTGAGAAAAGCTGAGCTCGATGGCTAGCAAGACACTATCTTGCATCTTACTTGCTCTGTGATGAGCAAAGATGAGCAAAAAGTAAAGCTCACAAAGAAAGCGTTAGGGTCAGGAGCCATTGCTCCAACGTTAGTCCAAACTAGCTAGCGCCCTATTACCTCGGATGCGAGCCACTGAAGCACCGACTGAATGAGCTTCTCAGCTCATCGACATCCCCTCTAGCTATAGTGAAGGAGTCATCTGTCTAAGGGAATAATTATCCTTATGATACCAAGCAAGATAGCCGTCATTGAAGGAGATATTACTCAACAACGGGTTGATGCGATCGTCAACGCTGCAAATACGTCTCTCTTGGGGGGAGGAGGCGTGGATGGAGCCATTCACCAAGCTGCTGGCCCTGGCTTGTTGGACGAATGCCGTCAACTCAAGGGCTGTAAAACCGGTGATGCCAAAATTACCAGAGGTTATAATCTCTCTGCCGATTGGGTGATTCATACGGTAGGGCCAGTTTGGCAAGATGGGAAGCACAACGAAGATGAGCTATTAGCCAGCTGCTATCGCCGTTGTCTAGAGTTAGCCGAGCAGTACGAGATTCGCACGATCGCATTCCCGGCTATCAGTACAGGTGTTTATCGGTTTCCTCTACAGCGTGCTGCCAGAATTGCAGTGTCTGAAGTCAAAACATTTTTAGAGGGCCATCAATCCGTAGAACTTGTCAATTTTGTTTGCTTTAATCGACAGTCTTACAATTGCTATTTAGCTGCTTTGAAGGAAATTTTGCTGGCACAAGATAAGGAACGATGGAATCTCTTCATCTTGGGTTTCGGTGTAATTTTTGCAAGAAATTCGCTATTTATTGTTGCAGGAACGAGCGATCTATTCCTACTATTGATAGCGAGCAAAGATAACTTTAAATCTACAATTATTTCATTGTACAATAAAATTGGTTTTATACCTTTGACAGTTTTATCTATTAATTAAGTTTTTTGAGCCAATCTTGCTTTTATCGCTTGGTATAACAGCAATACTCGCTTTCTACCTTGCCTGGAATTTAGGGGCAAACGATGTCGCCAATGCCATGGGGACATCGGTTGGGTCGAAAGCTGTCACCCTCCGACAGGCACTTGCGATCGCAGGTATCCTAGAATTCGCCGGTGCAGTTTTATTCGGTCAAGGCGTATCCACTACGCTGGCAACAGAAGTAGCCAATCCTGAATTATTTGCCCAGACGCCTCAGCTCTTAATCCTAGGCATGGTTTCGGTACTGATTGCCTGCGGGGTTTGGCTGCAAATTGCCACCAGCAAAGGTTGGCCCGTGTCATCCTCCCATGCGGTTGTGGGGGCAATTGCGGGATTTAGCTGGGTGGCCATGGGGTTTAGGGCTGTTGACTGGTCGAATATTGGCATAATTTCCTTCGCTTGGGTGGTTACGCCAGTCGTGAGTGGACTCTTAGCGGCTGGGTTTTATAGCATCCTCAAGTACTCGATTCTCGATCGCCCCAACCCCATCTGGCAATTACGCGAGTGGATTCCGTGGCTGAGTACAACGCTTTTGAGCGTCTTCGGCATTATCGTGTTAGTTCCCCTATTCGAGCGACCTGTATTTGCTGCTTTACCGATTCCCAACTACGATTTACCTATTGTTACAGGTGCGCTGGCAGCTACTCTTCTGACTCTCGTTAGCTGGCGTCAATTAGCACGGTACTCCTCAACGCCCGCAGTTCCCACGCCCCACTCTCCACTCCCCAATCCGATAGAACGCCAACTCGGTCGATTCCAGGTGTTGAGTGCTTGCTTTGTAGCCTTTGCTCATGGTTCCAATGATGTCGGGAATGCGATCGCACCTCTGGCTGCGATCGCTTATATTCTTAGCACGGGTATTGTTCCCCTCACCGCGTTTAGCATTCCCTTGTGGATTCTCATTATTGGTGGGAGTGGCATCGTTTTTGGTTTAGCTATCTGGGGCAAAAAAGTAATTGCCACGATTGGGGAAAATATCATCCCGCTTCAGCCCAGTAGTGGATTCTGTGCTGAAATTGCCACCGCGACTACTATCTTATTGGCTTCCCGCATGGGATTACCTGTTTCCACCTCTCATGCTCTTGTTGGTGCTGTCGTTGGCATTGGACTCGTTCAGAATTGGCGGCAAGTCCGCTTTCAAACCCTCCGAGGTATTGGTTTAGCATGGGTCATTACCGTACCCGTAGCCGCTGGTTTAGGAGCAATTATTTTTGTCTGCCTGCGTCTGATGATTTTGCCAGGGTGACATCTTTCCGCTCAACCGTTGGAGTGTAGCTCTATACGCATTGATGAGAATTCTAGAAACTCTGGTCGGTTGTGATAGGCTATCTGCGATGAGGAGTGCTGGAGGTATTAGTCATGGCGAAAGTACGGGTGGGATTGCTGTTTGGAGGGTGTTCGGGGGAACATGAAGTATCGATTAGTTCAGCCCGAGCGATCGCAAAAGCCTTAAGTGCCGAACAGCATGCCAACAAGTACGAATTGCTACCCGTCTATATTCAAAAGGATGGAATCTGGCAATCGGGAGAGATTTCTCAAGGCGTCTTGGAATCGGGTCAAGCGTTGCAGTTAACCGATAGCCGCGAGACTTCCCTTCCTGCTGCCGCAACAGAGACTCAGTTACCCGCAACTCGGACTGAAAGCTTACCATCTGTCGCTGGTTTTTCTAATTTGACGCGGGCGGGTCAAAATATTCGTTGGTCTGAAGTGGATGTTTGGTTTCCCATTCTCCACGGCCCGAATGGTGAAGATGGCACGATACAAGGCTTGCTGAAATTAATGCAAGTTCCCTTTGTGGGTTCTGGAGTCTTGGGTTCGGCACTAGGGATGGATAAAATTGCCATGAAAATGGCGTTTGCTCAGGCTGGATTACCTCAGGTAAACTATATCGCCCTGACTCGTTCCCAAATTTGGTCGAACCCTTGCGTATTCCCAAAACTTTGCGACCAAATTGAAGAGACGTTAGGCTATCCCTGTTTCGTCAAACCTGCGAATCTAGGGTCATCGGTGGGAATTGCCAAAGTGCGATCGCGTTCTGAACTAGAAGCGGCGTTAGATAATGCAGCTAGCTACGATCGACGATTGATTGTAGAAGCTGGAGTTGTAGCGCGGGAAGTGGAGTGTGCTGTTTTAGGCAACGACCAACCCAAGGCGTCAGTAGTTGGGGAGATTACCTATGAAAGTGAATTCTACGATTACAAAACCAAATACACGGAAGGTCAAGCTGGCTTGTTAATTCCAGCCCCCATCCCCGATAACATTGCCGCCACGATTCAGGAAATGGCACTGCAAGCTTTTACAGCGGTTGATGCGGCGGGGTTAGCACGGGTGGATTTCTTCTACGTAGAAGCGACAGGAGAAGTCTTAATCAACGAAATCAATACCCTACCTGGCTTCACGGCAACTAGTATGTATCCGCAGTTATGGGCAGCCACAGGTATTCCCTTCCCAGAATTAGTCGATCGCTTAATTGAACTCGCACTGGAACGCCACAATTCCTAAGGAACAGGGATTCTTGACGAAGGCAGAGGGCACAGAGGACTGGGCTGTAGGTCGCATTCTGGTCTAATCTGGGTTTGGTATTTCATTGACAAATTTGAGGAGAGAAACTTGGAACGCACATTTCTCATGATCAAGCCGGATGGCGTACAGCGCAACCTTGTAGGTGAAATAATCCGGCGTTTTGAGGCAAAAGGCTTTACTCTAGTTGGACTCAAGCTGATGAGTGTTAGCAAAGAACTAGCAGAACAGCATTACGACGTTCACAAAGAAAGACCCTTTTTCGCCGGACTCGTTAAGTTCATTACCTCTGGACCTGTTGTAGCAATGGTTTGGGAGGGAGACGGAGTCGTTGCCTCAGCGAGAAAGATTATTGGTGCCACCAATCCCCTCAATGCTGAACCCGGTACAATTCGTGGCGATTATGGGGTAACTGTTGGTCGCAACTTAATCCACGGTTCAGATGCGATTGAGACAGCACAACGCGAGATTAGCCTCTGGTTTAAGGACGACGAAATCGCCAGCTGGCAACCTAGCTTGACGTCCTGGCTGTACGAATAGAGATTGCATCTCGTCCCCACGTCTTGAAGTTAAAACAGTGAACAGTG
>DATNPC010000018.1:0-6365 GCA_036703375.1 Allocoleopsis sp. | reverse complement strand
ATCTTTAGGCGGAGCCAATTTGAGCGCTGCTAATCTATCTAAGGCGATGCTGTTTGGGGCAGACCTCCGCCCCAGCTCCGATCAACAGACCGATCTGGGATACGCTAACTTAACGAACGCAAACTTGAGTTATGCCAATCTCAGTGGGGTATTACTGCACCGAGCTAACCTGAATGGAGCTAAACTTTGCCGAGCGAATTTAGGGGTTCGGGAATCCGAGCATTCTTATCAAACAGACCTCAGTGAAGCCAGTTTGCAAGGGGCTGACCTCAGTTACGCCGATTTGAGTGGAGTCATCTTACGGATAGCAGATCTGCGAAACGCTGACCTGACCCGAACTAACCTAACGAACGCCAACCTGGAAGGGACAATCATGCCAGATGGCACCATCCACGAATAAGCGTCACGCTGCTCAGTTGTCTATTAGGGCTGGCGAGGAGAGGGAGAGACTCCGGACACGCACGAATAGGGATTAGATAAGAAATATTAAGCACTTAATAGCCAAAAAGCTATTAAGCGTTGTATAGTTTTTTCACAACGATTTGCCTGTGTTGGGTTGCACTGGCAGCGAGGTAGTCTTGCTGCCATCATGCAGCCCTTTCCAATGCTGAAACCATTATTCAGTCAAATCTGGCATTCTTTTGTTTTATGACTTCCAACTCTATTCAACCTTCTCCTGATGACAATCAGCCATTAATTCTCAATTGGACAACTGTGGCATTTTTCAGTGCCTTCCATGTCCTAGCACTACTTGCCCCTTGGTTTTTTTCCTGGTCAGCTTTGGGCGTAACGCTATTTCTCCACTGGTTCTTGGGTAGCATCGGCATTTGTTTGGGATATCACCGCCTGTTAAGCCATCGGAGCTTTCAAGTTCCTCAGTGGTTGGAATATGCGATCGCAATTATCGGTGCTTCGGCCATGCAAGGCGGGCCAATCTTTTGGATATCCGGACATCGCTTGCATCATGCTTATACCGAGGACAGAAACAAAGACCCTTACTCGGCGAAACGAGGGTTTTGGTGGAGCCATATGCTTTGGATTTTTTACCCTCGTGCGGAGTTCTTTGACGATACGACCTATAAACGATACGCTCCAGATTTAGCACGAGACCCCTTTTATTGTTGGCTCGATCGCTACTATTTACTGCTGCAAATTCCCATCGGATTGCTGTTATACGTCCTAGGTGGATGGTCATTTGTCGTTTGGGGACTGTGCTTGAGAGCAGTATTACTCTGGCATAGTACCTGGCTGATTAACTCAGTGACTCATGTGTGGGGATATCGCACGTTTGAGGTGAACGATAATTCTCGCAATCTCTGGTGGGCCGCCATCCTCACCTACGGAGAAGGATGGCATAACAATCACCATGCCTATCCTAATGTGGCAAAAGCAGGATGGCGTTGGTGGGAACTTGATATGACGTGGTGGTCAATCCAACTGCTCAAAACGCTCGGTTTAGCGAAAAAAGTGGTGATGCCACCCGCTCAACTTGGAATTTCACAATAAATCAACGATAGGGGTGGCGTTGCCCAACCAGGCGAGACAGCTTTTAACAGTGTTCAGTGAACAGTGAACAGTGAACAGTGACCAACCGATTGCTGGTCAAGAAGATAACCGATCGCTGTTTGAAGCGCTAGCCCCTGAGAACTCTTTCTATATAAGGAAGCTAATCATGCGCGTACTGATGATTCAACCGAATTATCACTCCGGGGGAGCTGAAATTGCTGGAAACTGGCCGCCCAGTTGGGTACCTTACGTTGGTGGGGCGTTAAAAACGGCTGGCTTCACAGATGTTCGGTTCGTTGATGCCATGACCGATTATATTTCCGATGAAGAGTTAGCCAAGATTATCGAACAAGACCAACCGGATGTAGTCTTGGCAACAGCGATCACGCCGATGATTTATCAATCTCAAACCACGTTGAGAATTGTTAAAGAGGTTTGCCCGCAGGCTAAAACTGTGATGGGTGGCGTTCATCCCACCTATATGTACAACGAGGTACTAGATGAAGCGCCTTGGGTAGACTACATCATTCGGGGTGAAGGGGAAGAAATTACCGTTAATTTACTACGCGCGATCGCAAATGGTACGGATGAATGCGATCGCCACTCCATTCAAGGTATCGCCTTCCTCGAAAATGGCAAAGTCGTTGCTACCCCTGCCCATCCTCCCATCCAAGACTTAAACACCCTCACTCCCGATTGGAGCCTTTTAGATTGGGATAAATACATCTACACGCCCCTCAACGTGCGCGTTGCCGTGCCTAACTTTGCCAGAGGTTGCCCGTTTAGATGCCGCTTTTGTTCTCAGTGGGGATTTTGGCGTAAATACCGCGCCCGGAATCCCAAGCTCTTTGTCGATGAAATCGAAATGCTCGTCAAAGAGCACAACGTTGGCTTTTTCATCCTGGCAGACGAAGAACCAACCATTAGCCAACAACGGTTTGTTGCTCTGTGTGAAGAGTTAATTGCTCGCAATTTAGGCGTTTACTGGGGAATCAATACCCGCGTCACTGACATTCTGCGGGATGAAAAACTCCTACCCCTGTATCGCAAAGCGGGATTAGTCCACGTCTCTTTAGGAACAGAAGCCGCAGCGCAACTGAAGCTTAACCTGTTCCGCAAAGAGACTACTATTGCCGACAACAAACGGGCGATTCAACTCCTCAGACAGAACGGGATGGTTGCCGAAGCCCAGTTCATCATGGGCTTGGAGAACGAAACGCCAGAAACCATTGAAGAAACCTACCGGATGGTGTTGGACTGGAAAGCCGACATGGCGAACTGGAATATGTTCACGCCTTGGCCATTTTCGGAACTATTTCAAGATTTAGGCGATCGCGTAGAGGTGCGAGACTACTCGAAGTACAACTTTGTTACCCCCATTATGAAACCCGACACGATGGAGCGGGAAGAGGTACTCAAAGGGGTATTGAGAAATTATGCCCGGTTCTATCTGCGAAAGACGTTAGAGTACTGGTTCATCAAAGACTCCTTCAAACGCAAGTATCTCCTGGGTTGCCTCAAGGCGTTTCTCAAAACCACTCTGAACAAGCGTTTCTACAACCTAGGGCGCGTGAAATATAAGGGACTGAAGGTTGAAGTAGATTTCGGCTTTGACAAATCCCGGATTTTGACCCGAGAGGAGATTGCCCGACGCAAAGTCGAACATCCCGAACTAGCGGCTGATGTCACATTTATCGGAGCTATCGCTGCTTGCGGTGCGCCCAAGGATTTGCCGGAGTACCAGGAAGAAACAGAGACAACTACCCCTACAACGATGAAGATTTAACCATTGTGCGTATGAGTTTTGAGTTTTTAATTCATAATTCAAAACTCTTGAAGTACACGAGTGATTGATGTTTGAATAACTTTACTTTGAGATTATGACCGCAACTTCAACTCCCAACTTAACTCCTGTAATCTCATTACCCCCGGCTGACGCGAAACAGAGAGTTAGCCTATGGATGCGACAGATACAAGATAAAATCTGTCAAGGTTTAGAAGCGCTTGATGGTGTCAGCACATTTCGGCAGGATGAGTGGGAACGTCCAGAAGGCGGTGGAGGGCGTTCGCGCGTTATCCGTGACGGTGATGTGTTTGAACAAGGTGGGGTGAACTTCTCGGAAGTTTGGGGTTCTCAACTACCCCCTTCGATTTTGATTCAACGTCCCGAAGCGGCTGGACATGGATTTTATGCGACAGGCACGTCCATGGTGTTACATCCCCGCAATCCATTTGTGCCAACCGTTCACCTTAACTATCGCTACTTCGAGGCGGGGCCGGTGTGGTGGTTTGGTGGCGGTGCCGATTTAACCCCTTACTATCCCTTTGCCGAAGATGCCGCTCATTTCCATTCGGTGCTCAAGCGAGCCTGTGATGCTCACGACTCAGAGTATTACCCTGCGTTCAAGCGCTGGTGTGACGAATATTTTTACTTAAAACATCGACAAGAAGCGCGAGGTATCGGTGGAATCTTTTTTGACTATCAAGATGGTCGAGGCCAACTCTATCGCGGCCCCAATCCGGACGGAGAAGCAGCCGTTTACAGCAATCAGATCGCAACCCCGACACAGCACAGTTGGGAAGACTTGTTTGCCTTTATCCAAGAGTGCGGTGAAGCATTTTTACCGGCTTACGTGCCAATTGTAGAACGGCGACGCGCGATCGCGTATGGAGAGCGGGAACGCAACTTCCAGCTTTACCGACGCGGACGTTACGTTGAGTTCAATTTAGTTTATGACCGAGGTACGATTTTTGGACTGCAAACCGACGGACGTACCGAGTCAATTTTGATGTCCTTACCACCGCTAGTGCGTTGGGAATACGGCTATCAACCCGAACCCAATACTCCGGAAGCCGAGTTGTACGAAACGTTCTTAAAGCCTCAAGATTGGGCGAATTGGAGAGCAGAAGCATCTGCAAACACTTAAGGGATCGTACAAAAATATTGCCGAGCTGTTTAATTCGGGTGCGCTGTCAGTTATCTGCTTTAAGCGATTTCAGCAATTGCCTTGGGCGAAATAGCTGGATGCTTTGATAGCGATCGGGATAGTGGATAAACATATAGTGTTCGTACTCGTACCAGTGTTTTTCACCTTTTTCCCGATTGCAGCTAAGGCAGATTACCCACAGATTTCTAAAGTCTAGAGACAGCCAAGGATATTGAGCGCGAGGGAGTTTGTGATCGATGGTTCGACCACCAACATCAGCAAATCGATTACCACACACGGGGCAATGCCAATCTGAGTTATCTCTAACCCAGTCTCGGCTTTCTTGAGTCGTGCCGCATTCAACGTCACCATTGACATAGCGCCAGCGATCGAACTTGCAATAGTCTTCAAAATCCTGGTGAGTCAGTTTGTGATAGCGCCTGTTACCAACCTTATTAGCTAGCTTAAACAAGTCTTCTAAATTTCGATCGTGGAGGTTCATGGTCTATCTGATTCGGGCTTAAGTTAGCGATTTTTCTTGCGAGATTGCCTTTTTCTTGCCTGGGAACGAGCAGTCTGACTGTAATCGATCGCTTCAACTTCTGTGTCTGGAAATTGCTGGTCGATCAGATCTGATATCGCGCTCACGGCAACTGTCATTTGTTGATTAAAGGCTTCTATTTCTTCACGAGTTTGGTATTTTTGACCGATGCGATCGGCTTCTAAGAACAATTCTTCTAACGTTGGTTCATCATCCGCGTTAGGCTGAGCTAATAACTCATTAATTTTTTGATAGAGCTGAATGATATTATCCCAGCCAACGTTTTTGTAACCGTTTTCTTTGAGCCAGATTTGATTAGTTTTCGGCAGCTTACTCCTACGCATTGCATTCAATCGCTGGACTTCGCGATAGCCCATGCTGCTCAATGTGCGACTTTGGTGTTTTTGGCTTGCCATAATGATTTACCCCTACCCCAACGTCCACCGGAACAGTCTGATCAAAGCCTTGCGAATCTCGCTATCCTCATATTCCAACAGCATCTTGGTATCTCGGGCTAACCGCAGTCGAATTTGGTCAACAATATTCTTTAAATCTTTGTTATCCTTTTTAAGTTGTTTATTAGCATCAACTAACTCATCGTTGTGAGTAGTTAGCCTCTGTACTTCAAGCGATAATGTCCTGTTCTCAGCCGATAACTGCTGAATTTGAGCTTCCAGTTCTTGCTGCTCCTGGGAAAGCTGGCCCCTTCGATCGCCTAATGAGGTATTTGATTTCTCCAGCTCGGCAATCTCCTTCTCTAACTTTTCGTGCTCTGCCTGAAGAGATTTGAGCTTTTGCTGTGCCTGACTCCGCTGCTGACCAAAGTTGCGATTATTCCGGCTGAGTTCTTCATTTTTGGCAATAAATGATCCAACCAGTTTGATAGTACTAGGATGACTTTGTAGTAGGGTCAACAACTCCTCACACTCTACCGCAGACAGGGACTGAGTAATGTTCTTATTAATGCCGTATTTGGTTTTCAGGGTGTCTTGAAGATCGCTCTTTGTTGGCATTCGCCTTGTCCTTAGGAGGTCTCTTTTTTAGTATGCCAAAGACAATAGCTGTAATCAGGATAACGCCTGATGTTCAATCCTAGAATAGACAGCGTCACTCAAAGGAGTACTCTAGGGTGGTAAGCTAACAAGCATTCAATGAGAGCATGAGCAAATTTTTGAATCTCTTGTGGGATGGGCATCTTGCCCGTCTAGTCTATGCAATTTAAATGCGCGACAGCTTAGAAGGGTATAAGTTGGTTGTAGAAATTCGTCATAATTCAGTTTGGCTCACACGCTGCACGCACAGAGCCTACAAATCTGTATTATGAGTTATTCTGTTCTCAATTCGTTTCATCGATCGCTAGCTCTGGCTGGGAGGGTTTTTAGGATTCGGAG
>DATNPC010000017.1:0-5591 GCA_036703375.1 Allocoleopsis sp. | reverse complement strand
AACAGCTTAAGTTATGACCGGGTTTTGTCAATGCTTGAATACCCAGCAGGGACACTCTGGCTTGGCACTTATGGCGGTGGACTTGACAAGTTTGAAATTGCTACCGAAACCTTTACTCATTACACAGAAAAAGATGGTCTTCCCAGTAATTCTGTTGTTGGTATCCTAGCTGATGATGAAGGTAATCTTTGGTTAAGTACTGGCAAAGGGCTATCAAAATTTAATCCTAAGACTGAAAAATTCAGAAATTACGATGTGAGTGATGGACTTCAAGGAAATGAATTTGATGGTGTTAAAGCCTATTTTAAAAGTAAGACAGGAGAAATGTTTTTTGGAGGATTAAATGGCTTTAACTCTTTTTATCCAGAACAGGTAAAAGATAATCCTCATATTCCCCCAATTGTTATCACTGATTTTAAAATCTTTGATAAAAGTGTAAAACTAGATTCCGCGATATCTGAGACCCAAGAAATTAAACTATCCTACAAAGATAACTTCTTCGGATTTGAATTTGCTGCTCTTGACTACACAAATCCTCAGAAAAATCAATATGCTTATAAATTAGAAGGATTTGACAAAGATTGGATTTACTCAGGTAGTAGACGCTATGCCACTTATACCAACTTAGATGGCGGAACTTACACCTTTAGAGTCAAAGGTTCAAATAATGATGGGGTTTGGAATGAAGAAGGCACATCTCTAAAAATCATCATTACTCCTCCACCTTGGAAAACTTGGTGGGCTTATACTCTGTATGCGATCGCATTGTTCAGTGCTGTAATTGGATATATCCAGTGGAAAACTAGAGCGCAAGCCAGAGAGAATGCTCTTTTACGCGAAAATGAAAGAAAGCTTCATCAGTTTCTCGAAGCTATTCCGCTAGGAATAAATGTAATTGACACAGCGGGTAAACTTATCTTTGCCAATAAAACTTCGTTGAAGCTATATGGCAGAGAATCTTCATCCCCTGCATTAACAGATAGCTGTTCTGAGATTGCTTCTCAACTCTATATCGCTGGAACAGAAATCCACTATCCTCTAGACGATTTACCGTTGATTCGAGCACTGAAAGGGGAAAAAACTAGCGTTGATAACTTGGAAATTGACCGATCGCATCAACGGATTCCCCTAGAAGCGTTGGGAACTCCAATCTATGATGAGTATGGCACTATTGTTTATGCCATAGTTGCTTTTCAAGATATCACAGCTCGCAAACAGGCAGAAGCTGAACGGCAAGAGTTTATTGCGGTACTGCAACAAACAAACGATCGCTTACAGGCTATCTTAGATACTGTACCTGGATGCGTTGCCTGGATGAGTGCCGATGCGCGTTATCTGGGCGTTAATCAATATTTAGCAAAGACTTTTAAATTACCTTCAGAGGCGTTCGTTGGTAGAAAAGTTGGCTTTTGCATCAAAGACTCTCAACTAGCTCAGCTTTTACCGAAATTTTTAGTCAGCTCCGCTCAAACGACTTCTCAAGTTATTGATATACTTCACGATGGGACTATCCGAAATTACTTGATCGCGATTCAAAAATACCAGCAGTGTACAGCTGCTGTATGGGTGGGAATTGATATTACAGAACAGGTGCAAGCTGAAGAAGCGCTGCGTGCTTCGTTACGAGAAAAAGAAGTTTTGCTCCAGGAAGTTCACCATCGGGTGAAAAATAACTTACAGATTGTTTCTAGTCTCCTAGACCTTCAATCTCAGAATCTCACTGAGCCTACAACACAGAAAATATTCCAGGACTGTTACAATCGCATCCGCTCGATGGCGCTAATTCATGAAAAATTATATGAATCAACGTCTTTATCAAAAATTAACTTCGCTGAATACTTAGAGTCGTTAGTTAGCTATCTCGCCCTGTCCTATGGAATTAGCGATCGCTACGTTAATCTGCAACTCAACGTCGAGCCAATTTATCTAAACATTGATACGGCAATTCCTTGCGGTTTAATTATTAATGAACTCGTTTCTAATGCTTTCAAGTATGCTTTCCCGGCAGATAAACCTGGTTCACTGACAGTAGAGTTATACTCTACCAATCGGCAATGCTTCACTCTGGTCATTAAAGATAATGGGGTAGGAATATCGAAAGACTTTAAAACCCAAGAAGCAGGGACACTAGGTCTACAGCTAGTCGAAATTTTAACGCATCAATTGGATGGAGCGATAGAATTAAATGTAAGTGAGGGAACTGAGTTTAAAATACAGTTTCATGAAGTCAGTAGTTGACGGAAAGACCTCTAGTAGACCTCAATGATTCGTGAAGGAGAGATATCCGACTTCTTCAAGAAGTCAGGTATCTTTGAATCACTAACATATTGCATTTCACTCCTCTCTCCTGAACTCACAATCGTCTCGATCGCATTTACGCTCAGCGATCCCAGTAGGCTTTATAGTGAAATTGCAACGGATTAGCAAACTACTGTGAAAGCAATTACACTCTTAGGATCTACCGGATCGATTGGAACACAGACCTTAGATATCGTCGCGCAGTACCCCGACCAATTCCGAATTGTGGGATTGGCAGCTGGGCGTAATGTTGAGTTGTTCGCCGCTCAAATCCGACAATTTCGACCTGCGATTGCAGCCATTTGTATCGAAGAGAAATTGCCAGAACTCAAAGCGGCGATTGCCGACCTCGACCCCCAGCCGATTCTCCTCGCGGGTGAAGAAGGTGTTGCCCAAGTCGCCCGTTATGGCGATGCTGAAACGGTCGTCACTGGCATTGTTGGCTGCGCGGGTTTATTGCCCACGATTGCGGCCATTGAAGCGGGTAAAGATATTGCGTTGGCCAACAAGGAAACCCTAATTGCTGGAGGGCCAGTAGTCCTGCCGTTAGTCGAGAAACATGGCATCAAACTGCTACCTGCTGACTCAGAACATTCTGCCATCTTTCAATGCCTGCAAGGAGTCCCCGCTGACGGCTTGCGGCGAATTCTCTTGACGGCGTCTGGAGGCGCGTTCCGAGATTGGCCAGTTGAGAAGTTGCCAGACGTCACCGTTGCCGATGCCCTCAAGCATCCTAATTGGTCAATGGGACGAAAAATCACTGTAGACTCTGCCACCTTAATGAATAAAGGATTGGAAGTGATTGAAGCGCACTTCCTCTTCGGGATGGACTACGACCATATTGACATTGTCATCCATCCTCAAAGCATTATTCACTCCTTGATTGAGCTGCAAGATACCTCAGTCTTAGCCCAATTAGGCTGGCCGGATATGCGCTTACCGTTACTCTATGCCTTATCCTGGCCCGATCGCATTTATACGGATTGGGAACGCTTAGATTTAGTAAAAGCAGGAAGTTTGACCTTTAGGGAACCCGACCATCAGAAGTATCCCTGCATGCAACTAGCCTATGCCGCTGGTCGTGCAGGCGGGTCGATGCCAGCTGTATTAAATGCTGCCAACGAACAGGCTGTGGCGCTCTTTTTAGATGAAAAAATTGGCTATTTAGATATAGCACGGTGTATCGAACAAGTGTGCGATCGCCATCAAACCGATAACTGTTCAAATCCTTCTTTAGATGACATTTTAAACGCCGACAAATGGGCGAGACAGGAAGTTTTGCGGGCAAGCGAGCAGATTGAAAAAGGCGATCGCTTAATTTCCCTGAAATAAACAAAACAAATTCTCAGTTGCAGTACGTTTGGCATTGTTAGGGGGTACAACATATCGTACCCCCTACACTGGTGAGTATATCTGCTTTCTTAAAACAGTGACCAGTGAGCAGTGAACGTGAACAGTGACCAGGTACTTTTCCAGGGATTTAGACCCCAAGAAGAGTACTTACCATCTTTGATGGGGTTTCCTTCCTCCCACTGATAACAGACGCGAATGCCCTTGTCTCTACCACTGGTCACTGATGAAGCCAAGACAGCGATCGTTCAACAATCCCTACTACTTAAAAGCATCTTGATTGAACCATAGTCAACTAATAAAACCCAGCAAGTCCCCCAATTTATTAGTCTGGTAATTCATAATTTATAATTCATAATTCATTATTCCCCATGACTCATCGATTTCCGCGTGGGCTTATCTTTGTTCTCATTACATTATTCTTAGATGTAATCGGTATTGGGCTGAGCAATCCTGTCTTGCCCAAACTGATTAATCAGGTTGTCGGTGATGTTTCTACGGCTTCCTACTATTTTGGAGCAGTGACAACGACCTTTGCTTTGATGCTGTTTGTGTTCTCTCCAGTTCAAGGAGCGCTTTCAGATCGGTTCGGTCGCCGCCCCGTACTGCTGCTTTCATTACTAGGAACGGGATTTAGCTATTTAGGTCTGGCATTAGCTCCCAGTTTACCTTGGATCTTTGCTGCTCAAATGCTCAATGGTCTAACAGGTGCTAGCCTTGCTGTCGTTTCGGCTTATATTGCAGACATTAGCCAACCGGAAAACCGAGCGGAGTATTTCGGCTTAATCGGTACGACTCTGGCTACAGGATGGGTGATTGGTCCAGCACTGGGAGGCTTGTTGAGTATCTGGGGTCTACAATTTCCCTTTCTTATCGCGGCAATTGTGACGTTTTTGAATCTGCTCTATGGTTTTCTGGTTGTTCCCGAATCTCACAAACCCGAACATCGTCGTGCTTTTTCTTGGCGTAGAGCGAATCCGATTGGTTCTTTGGGGTTACTGCGGCAGAACGCGACTATCTTTGGCTTAGCGACTGTGATTTTTTGTACGGACTTGGCACTGCAATGTTTTATCAGTACCTGGGTTTTGTTTACAACCTACAAGTTTCAGTGGGGAGCGTTTCAAGCGGGTGTATCGATGGCTCTACTAGGGTTAGTGACAGCTGTTGTGCAGGCCAGCATTATCCGTCCCGTGCTGGCTCGATTTGGCGAACGGCGAACTATTGTTGCCGGATTGTCTTTTAGCTTGATTGGCTATCTGCTCTACGCACTGGCCAGTCAAGGCTGGATGTTATATGGCGTGATTATTCTCAATGGGTTTGACTTTGTAGTTAAGCCAACCTCACAGGGTTTACTCTCCAGCTTGGTTAGCGCTCGCGAACAGGGATCGATTCAAGGAGCGATTGCGAGTCAGTCGGCATTAGCGGCAATGGTTGGGCCTCTACTCGCAACGAACTTATTTGGATACTTTACCTCGGCAAGAGCGCCTCAACGATTGCCGGAAATCCCTTTTTTGTTGGGGTCATTTCTGTTTCTTGTGGCATTGGGGCTGGCTATGGCTACTTTTTCTCGGAAATCGCCTCCTGCTACTCATGTTTAAGATGCTGCCGCCGTTTCCTCTTCCAGGACAGCCACTATACTCTCTTCTAGAGTGTTTAAATAATTTTCCAAACTCCAGGCTAGTTTGCAACCCGGTGTTCTGAGTTCGATCCCGCAAATGAGTTCGGGTGTTGTCTCAAACCGAAATTGAGCGGGATTCGGCAACCGCTCTTGCACGACTTGGATTATTCGTTGACGCCATTCATCGGGTATTTCAAAAGCACTATGGATAAAGATTGGCTCGGAGTGATGGTTGGAGGGAATCACCATGCTACAGAGCGTCTGCTGCTCTTGTCGATCGAGATTCTGGATACGCTGAATGAATACCTCAATTGCCCGTTGCTCT
>DATNPC010000016.1:0-5173 GCA_036703375.1 Allocoleopsis sp. | reverse complement strand
GATAGTCTGCCGGTCAAATCTAAGTACGAACCGACAGAACCGGGCTACTACTACAAGGGCTTGGTTCCTCAGACGGTCTTGATTGACCAGAAGGGTAAGGTGGTTCTGAATGAGACGGGACAGTTGGCTTATGAACGGATCGATGATGCGTTTCGACAGGTGTTTGACCTATTGCCCCGTTCGGAATCTGTAGAGTTGAAGCGACGAACGCTCAACGAAATTAACACGGAACTCACACCGAGCGATCGCTAAATCACAGGGGAGGCGGCTTGGCGTGTCCCCATTTTTCAAGTGGAGGAAGAAGTACCGCGCCGTCGTCAGTAGTCAGTGGTCAATCGAGAACAAGTGACAACAGGCCACTGACCATTGGCGTGAAATCCTCCGACTGAAGGGCGGAGAATTCGCTTAAGCGTTAATCTGTCTAGTAAGTGCAGTATTTGTTGAGCGTGCTGATGTCAGAGATTTACAGCACACAGGAGCTAATCAAAATCTTGGCGGACGAACGTCGCGCCTGCATGAATGGAGAACGTCTCAATCTGACGACTTCAGCATCTGGGAACCCGTTGATTGACCGATTTCTCAAACCGGATGGCATTCAAAAGTTCAGTGCTTATCGAGACTTTAAGGCTGCTATTCACCGCTATCAACGACAACATAGTGTTTCAGGGATTATTTGGCGGCAGCTGACCCTCAAAGGGCATACTCTGCGCTATCCTGCGATCGATGAGCATCTCGTGGCGCTCTCTAGTGACTTGGAAATCATCAAGACGGCTAAGGCTTCGATCCTGGCGTTTTGGTTCAGTGTGACACAGGACATGGATTTGTACTTAAGCATCAAGAACGGCAAAGATTATCGAAAGATTATGCCTCATGATGTCAGCGCGATCGCTGACACAATGGAATGGGTAAACCTCTTTAGCTATGAAAACCCAACCTTTTTGGAAGTTATCTTGCAGCTGGGCTGGGGGCAACCAGAGGAAGCAACGTATAGACAGGGATGGCCAACTTCAGGTAGCGAGTTCATTCATGCGGTAAATCCAGGTCAGCGTCCGATTTATTGAAACACAGGCAAAGGTCAACCCTATTAAAATAGGGATTTTCGTGATAGGAGCGTCAGCACATCAGCGATCGCTTCTTCGCTCGAAGCTTTGATAAGACACCTTACAGATTACCAAACAGCAACAACTACGAGGCTCAGGAAGATGAAAATGCAGGAGAATAATGAGGAACAGCTGCTCGAACGGCAAATACTCAACAAAAACAAAGAATCAGTATGTCCCAACGACTTAACACGACTGGGCAATCAGGCTGTCAAGATGGGCCTGCTGTCTGGACACGGGTTTCATCGAGGCAAGTATGAAATTTTGTTCAATGGTCAGATTTTTCTCCTTTCCCCAGAAGAAGCGCATTCTTACCTGAAAAACTTGGTTGAACAACATCAGAAGTAAACGCTCAAACCATCCTCTTTCCCGATCGGGCATAAAATAAGGCTGCAAAACCATAGCGCGCTCTCTGCCCAATTGGCTCCATCACCACTCGGCTAGACAGTAGGCAAAGCAGGGACACAGGTCTTGTTGTGAAATGTTGGTTAAAATTTCTTTTCCCGGTGCTCATCTTCCCCTGCTCCTCTGATTGCTCAGACTCCCTATTGGTACCCATTGAAAATTGCTGAACGGCTAGTTCTCAGGGCTGATTTATGAAGTAAAGGTAAAGATATTGCTAATGGGATAGCCAAGCCAATATATTTTGATTTACAGCACTTACCTTAAAGCGGTCAAGCACAGCGAAGTGATGTTTTAGATTTGACCGAAACCTCGTTCGTTTGAACGAATCAAGGTTGGCTGAAGTACTTTAGACGCGTCAAAATGACAAACTCTGACCAGAAGTGAATAGAGCAGTTCTCACCGATCGCTGAGGTGAATTACAGACCATCTTGCTTCTTAGGCAAGATATCAGCTTTCCACAGAATTTTTATCTTTACTTTATAAATCAGTTCTAACCTAGAAATCTAAGAAGTCATCAACTTGGCACAAGCCGCTTGGATGATGCAGATTGGAATAGTAGTAGAAGGCATCGAGTGTGAGGGATGCTGTAGAGTGCTATGTCGAACGAGGACATAGCCAAAAAATCTTTCCGCCGCAAATGATGCAGTCATGAGGATTGACGGACGTCACCACAACTTCTTGGAAGCTGTAGTTACACAGAGACATCCATGCGTCGGGCAAACTTGGATACAAAAGGGTGATGGATCGGATGAGAAGAGTGCCGTTATGGATGTTGTTCTTGCTAGGCATCTGCATGTGGATTGGGTTGATTGGAGTTAAGCAAGCCTTGTCTTTACAGGTACAAAATGTAGAGAAGGTGACAACAACTCAACACCTAGAGCTTGCACTGGCTCAAGCAACGGAGAACGATAGTTCAAAATTGCATCCATTTAATACGCTGGTGAGCAATGCGGAAAAACTGGAGGGACTGTTCACTCTCTACCGCGATCGCAAAACGGACAACGTTTACCTAGAAGTCCAGCCTCAGCAGCTTAACAAAAACTTCCTCAGTACCATCACGATGGAATCGGGCATCGGCGAACGAGGTATATACAGCGGTTTGCCTCTACAAGACATGATGTTCTACTTCCGCCGCGTGAATAACAATTTGCACTTTATCGTTCGCAATGTCAATTTTCGCAGCGAACCGGGCGATGCCCAATGGCGATCGATCGCGCGCTCGTTTAGCGATTCAGTCCTCTACTCCCTTCCGATTAAAAGCATTCATCCCACTCGGCAGAGCTTTCTCATCGATTTAGCCGACTTGATGTTGAATGATTTACCTGGATTAACACCAGCGCTCAAAGCGTACTTAGGGGGCAACTACCAACTCGACACGAGCAAGTCCTATTTCGGCACCACCAAAGCTTTTCCCTTCAATGTCGAAATTGAGTCAATTTATGGATTTTCCGTCAACGATGGGGAAGTTCCCAACCTGTCCACCCTACCGGATAGTCGAGCACTCACCCTCCACATTCGCTACAGTCTCTCCGAACTGAAACCCAACAATGGCTACCGTCCCCGTTTGGCTGACGAGCGCGTTGGCTATTTCTTTACCGCCTATCAAGATGTATCGAATAAGCGCCGCGACCCCTTTGTCCGCTACATCAATCGCTGGCATTTAGAAAAACAAGACCCTTCGCTCCCATTATCTCCACCAAAACAACCCATCGTATTTTGGATTGAAAATGCCGTCCCCGTGGACTACCGCGAGGCGATTCGCGAGGGGGTGTTGATGTGGAATAAAGCGTTTGAAAAGGCAGGATTTCAGGATGCCATCCAAGTGCAGCAAATGCCCGATAACGCGGACTGGGACCCGGCTGACGTGCGCTACAACACCATTCGTTGGTTCAATTCCCTAGATGGATTCTTCGCCATGGGACCATCGCGAGTTAATCCGTTAACTGGAGAAATATTGGATGCGGATATTATCGTAGATGCGAGCTTCGTGCGTGCAATGCAGCAAGATTTCCGCCGCTTGGTCGAACAAAATCAGACGCAGGCTAATTTGATCGAACAGAGCTCGTTGTTGTCCAGCCTCATTGGTTCGCACCATCTTTGCCAATCAGCCGTCAGTCGGCCATTGCCATCACCACAGGCGTCTGTTGTCTCAAAATTAGCCAGCGCTCACGATGTTTGCTACGGCATGGAGTCAGTACGGAATTTTGCGATCGGTCAAGTAGGGCTGTCACTGCTCCACGATACCGCACCCAGCAGCGAGCAGATGAAGGAATACGTGCATCAGTACTTGCGCTGGGTCATTACTCATGAAGTGGGTCATACTTTAGGGCTGCGTCACAACTTCCACGGCAGCACGCTTCTAGCGCCGCAGGAGTTGAATGATTCTACGATTACCCAGACTAAAGGTTTGGTGAGTTCGGTCATGGATTACCTACCGAGTAACTTAGCTCCCCAAGGCACCAAGCAGGGTGAGTATTTCCCCGCCTTTGTGGGGCCGTATGATGAGTGGGCGATTGAATATGGTTATAAACAGATCGATCGCGCTGCAGGAGGAATTAGAGGTTTACTCGTGTCAGTACTCCTGCCTCAATCCGAACAGCGTTTTCTTGAGGAGATTGCTCAGCGCTCGGTGAATCCCGAATTAGCCTATGCTACAGATGAAGATATTTTTGACCTCAACCCCGATGCTAACGCTTGGGACATGAGCAAGGATGTCCTGGGATATTCTAAAATTCAACTGGACAATGCGCGGGCGATGTGGGCGCGCCTGGAGAAGCGCTACCCGCTCGGTGGAGAAAGTTACAGCGAGCTGAGCGAACTATTTGATACCGTGTTCTGGAACTATCTGCAAAATGTTTATTTCGTCACGAAATATATTGGCGGGCAGTCGTTTCAACGCACCAAAGCTGGAGAGGCCAATACTCGATTACCGTTTGAACCCGTACCTGTAGCCAAACAGCGAGAAGCACTTTCCGTGTTACAGGAGTATGTATTTGCGGATACGGCCTTTAACTTTTCACCGCAACTGTTAAATAAGTTAGCACCATCGCGTTGGGTGGATTGGGGAAATAATGCGCCAGTGGAGCGCTTGGATTATCCAATCCACGATAGTATTTTCTTTTTACAGAGTCTAGTTCTGCGAGACTTGCTCTCTAGCGATCGCTTGGACCGTTTGCGAGATATTGAATTTAAGAGTAGCCCCAAGCAGGCGTTGACGTTACCAGAGCTATTTTTGACGTTGGAGAAGAGTATCTGGACTGAGGTGGTGCAGCCCGATGACAAATCCCCGAACATTTCCAGCATTCGCCGCTCGCTGCAACGAGAGTACCTGAACTGCCTAACCCGCATGGTGTTACGAACCGTCTCGGTACCAGAAGATGCTCGAACCTTAGCGTGGTATCGCTTACGCGAGTTGCAAGGCAGCCTTGGTCGGGCGATTAGAAAGCGGGGTGGAGAGATGGACACTTACACCAAAGCTCATCTAGAAGAAACACGCGATCGCATTCGCAAAACCCTAGATGCTCAGATTTTGGCGCGTTGATGGAGTCAGGACTTACGCACGAACCCCAGATGTAGGGGCAATCCCCCCGTGGTTGCCCCGTTTTCACTTGTGCCTTCTGACTTGCATGTTGAACAGGAGTAGGGGCGAGGGATGCCTCGCCCCTACT
>DATNPC010000015.1:0-3222 GCA_036703375.1 Allocoleopsis sp. | reverse complement strand
GCGTGTCATCAATTAAATGTAGAATGCTGTCAGAGCAAGGCTTTTACGGCTATAAAGCTCGAACGAGCCTGACAGCCAGAATTCACTACTGGTACGGGATGTGTAGCTAATTGATGACACGCCTTAACTCATTGAGTTACCTTTGTTATGACAACTGAAAAAACAGCTTTAGTGACGGGAGCCAATAAAGGAATTGGATTGGAAATCGTCCGACAGCTTGCACGAGCCGGATTTCGAGTATTTCTCACCGCTCGCTCTCGCCAACGGGGAGAGGAGACAGTCCACAAATTGCAGGAGGATGGGCTGAACGTCGAATTCCTGCAACTGGATGTGACGGACGAAACCAGTATCGAACAACTCGCGAAAGAACTAGCAGCCCGAATCGATCGCTTGGACGTGCTAGTGAATAATGCTGGTATCCTCCTCGATGCGGCGAATGCGTCAGTGCTGGAGGTCGAACCAGATGTTATTATGCAAACTTTGCAAACGAATACGCTTGGCCCCCTGCGCTTAATACAGAAACTAGTGCCGCTTCTCGCCAAAAGCGATGCAGGGAAAGTGATTAATGTATCCAGTGGGGGCGGCCAACTAGCGGACATGGGGGATTGGGCTCCGGCTTATTCTCTCTCGAAAACTGCCCTGAATGCAGTCACTGGTATGATGGCGGCGGCACTCAAGGACAAAGGCATAGCTGTGAATTCGATCTGTCCGGGTTGGGTACGTACTGATATGGGTGGCTCTAGTGCGCCGCGCTCGGTTGAGCAAGGGGCTGATACGGTGACGTGGCTGGCGACGGAAGCCCCGCCTGACTTAACGGGCAAATTCTTGCGAGATAGAACGGTTATCCCCTGGTAATCCCGAGTTGCGTTCCTCAAGATAGTCAACCTTCTAGACGAGGAGACGGGGAGACTAGGAGATGGGGAGACGGGGGGAAGTAGGACGTTTAGAAGGCTACTGCGTATAAGCATGGAGCTTTCAACCATCTAGAGTCGTTGGAGATAAGCCTGAATCATTGCCAAAGTATTGAGGAGAAATAACTCATGATTGAGCTTTACTATTGGACAACGCCAAACGGTCACAAGATTACGATGTTTTTAGAGGAAGTTGGACTGCCTTACACCATCGTTCCTGTCAATATTGGTGCTGGCGATCAATTTAAGCCGGAGTTTCTCAAGATTGCACCCAACAATCGTATCCCTGCAATTGTTGACCATGAACCTGTTGATGGAGGAGAACCGATTTCGATCTTTGAATCGGGTGCTATCCTGCTGTACTTGGCAGAGAAAACCGGAGAGTTGATGCCACGCAATTTACGCGATCGCTTAGAAGTCACTCAATGGTTATTTTGGCAGATGGCAGGGCTGGGGCCAATGGCTGGGCAAAATCACCACTTCAGCCAATACGCACCCGAGAAAATTCCCTATGCGATCGATCGCTATGTTAATGAGACAGGACGCTTATATGCCGTACTCGATAAGCGACTGGAAAATCTAGAGTTTATTGTGGGTCGTTATTCAATCGCGGATATCGCTGCTTATCCCTGGATCGTACCGCACGAGCTTCAAAGTCAAAAGCTAGAAGATTTTCCTAACCTAAAGCGCTGGTTCGAGACAATTCAAGCGCGTCCGGCAACAGTCCGTGCCTACGAGAAGGCAGAAGCCTTTAAAGATCGAGCGCTTGATATTGAAAAATCGCGGACGTTGTTATTTAATCAGTCGGCGAAAACCGTACAGGGTTAGCCAATTCTGAAACTAAGGCAGTCCTCATGAGCGATCGCTTCGCTCACCACCAATCATGAAAGTGGCACTTTCAAGTCAGAAGGCAGAAGGCAGAGGGCAGAAGGGATAAGAATTTCCTTCGTTGTGTACCCACGTTCATGGGCGTTTAATCGGGAAGAAAGGAGTTGGAATCCTCCTACTCCTACTCCCTTCCTGCCCTATGATTACCTACCTCATCTATACCTCTGCGCTCTGGAGTGTTCTGGAGTGGTTAGTATTAGGTATCTTTCAAGCGGGAAGGGAGTAACTTTTGCAGGCATACCATTTTCTTCAGAGCTTATGCCCGGACGCCAACTGTAGAGGCAATCCAGGAGTGGTTGCCCCGTTTTTACTTGTAGAGTATGCGACACGAACAACCCGTGTATAGGGCGGGCAGGATGCCCACCCCGCAAGACTAGACTTCTTGCCTGTAGACTTCTTAATTTAAACAATAGTGATGCAAAAACATACCAAAACGCCAGGATTTGGTATCATCTCTCCATCCCCACAGAGGTAGGCAAAACTACATAGTAAGAGAGACATCTACCCATGAAAGTTCTCCACGGCACCTGGATTCCCTCATCTGAACCTGCATTCATCCAAACGGGCACTTTTTACTTGTGGGTAGAAACTTCCTTACAGACAAAACAGAAAAAAAATAAAAGTAAGTCTGAAGCGACCCATCCGGGACATTTAAAGGGAGATGAGTTAGCTACCTTTCTCGTTAAAGAATTAGGTATTCCTGAAACCTCATCAGCTTTAACAAAAAGTCATATCTCTCCCAAATACTTTGTTCTACCGACGCTCAATCAGCAGCCTCTCCCTTCTCTAGAAATGACTCGATATCTAGAAGGAGAGACTCCTGAAGAGATAGATTGGCAAGTTTGGGCTATTGATTGTTATCAAGTGACTCGAATTGTTCAAGCTAGTAATTTTAAGTCTTACCAAGCCACGCCGGTTATTCAAATCCTCAACGACCTTCATTTTCTAGCTCTCTACAACTCCTCTGAACTGCAATTTGGTTCAGACCTCCTCTTCTGGTATCATTACACTCAATCGTTTAAGCAAGTTCTCCTCAAAGACCAATATATTCCAGCCCTCAAATATCGAGAGCTACCTGCTCCAGCTTCTAAAGGCAAGCGCAAACAAGCCACTAAGACGTTTGAAATTTATCCCGCTTGGCAAATCATTTCGGAATCCTATGAAGAAAGGATTCGCCAATATATCGATTGCATGCCTCTTGCCTGTGTTTGCGGGTTCGCGAGCAAAAGCGATCGCATTGAATTTTACGACAAAGAAACGCTATTGCGTCACTTCTCCGAATGTCTACTGACGGAAATCGTCACGAATACTCCCTCGACAGCAGCCTTTGATAAAAAGATTATTGATTCATTCATCTATGATTGTGTTTATTCCCCTCAATCTCCGCTTCGTTGGGCTAGTGAGCTTGCGTTAGAAGACTATC
>DATNPC010000014.1:0-5641 GCA_036703375.1 Allocoleopsis sp. | reverse complement strand
GCCCTAGGCAGGGGGTTGAGGAGCCAAAATTAGAAGTAGGGGCGAAGCATTCGGGGGACAATTGATCGGTCAAATCCCAGATTTCACGTCCGAATGCTTCGCCCTTTCAGGGGAAAATTTCCCTTAAATTGACACCAATGGACATATCTTGCCCCTACAATAACTTGTCTTAAACTAATTTAAGAATTCCTATATTTTCTCTTACGTCCCTGACATAAGTTCAGGAATGGCAACTCCTAGAGCATCGATCTCAAATTTTCCACCTGGAACAAGTTGAATCTGCCGTCCACTCTCGTTGGAATAGGTTAAATAGAGATATAAAAAACTAGGTGGTTTATAGGGCAATCGTTCTGCCCATTCAATGGCGACAATACCCAAGGGAACGTCCATTCCTTCCCAGTAACTTTCTAGGTTTAACGCCTCAACCTCAGACGGCTCCAGGCGGTACAAATCCAGGTGATAAAGCGGAATTCGTCCTTCGGTGTACTCGTTAATTAAGGTGAACGTTGGACTTACGATCGCATCTGTAATCCCCAACCCTTCCCCGATCCCTTGAACTAGGGTAGTTTTACCAGCGCCTAAGTCGCCTTCTAGCAAAATCACACTTCCAGCAGGAAGAAATTGCCCTAACTTGACACCCAGTGCTTTTGTTGCTTCCGTATCTGCCAGAAAAATTTTAGTCATCTGTTATGAGTTATTTGTTATTGGTTATTAGTATTTATTTTTGAAAATTTATGGCAAATCACTAACAACTGACAACAAACAACTAAACATGAGCGCGACTGTACCACCGTAGCAGCACTCGTGCCAACCGTTCGGGGTTGTGCCGCACCCAATTAGTGTGTTCATCTTCATCCATCACATTGGCCATGACAGCACGCCGTCCCAGCTGAACCGTGGCTTCGCGATCGAAAAACACGGGATGAGAACCCACTTGTGCATACTTAATCAATGACTGGGCTGAGGGAACTCTCCGGTGTACCAGTACAGCATCAAATAGCTGTCTCCCACAAGCTTCGTCGATCGCTCGGATATGATCGGCAACCGTGTATCCTTGCGTTTCACCCGGCTGGGTCATGATATTGCAAACATAGATTCGGGGAACTTTGGATTGCGCGATCGCATCGGCAATTTCTGGTACCAGAAGATTCGGGATGATACTGGTGTAAAGACTACCGGGACCAATAATAATATAATCCGCTTCGTGAATCGCCTTGAGAACGGCAGGTAAAGCTGGGGGATTGGCGGGAGTACAACCAATTTTGATAATTTTACCGTTCGCTTCGGTAATATGAGACTCCCCTTCAATCCGCCGTCCATCTTCTAATTCAGCCCAGAGACAAACATCGCTGAGGGTTGCTGGCAGTACCCGTCCCCGCACGGCTAAAACCTGAGAACTCGCGGCAATAGCTCGCTCTAAGTCGCCAGTAATCTCGCTCATGGCCGTCAGAAACAAGTTCCCAAAACTATGTCCGACCAACCCGTTACCGGCTTGGAACCGATATTGAAACAATTCGGTTAATAGCTTCTCCTGGTCTGCCAAAGCCGCCAAACAGTTGCGAATATCCCCTGGCGGTAGCACGCCAAACTCTTGTCGCAGCCGTCCGCTTGACCCACCATCATCAGCCACAGTGACGATTGCGGTGATATTAGCGCTGTAAACCTTAAGTCCTCTGAGTAACGTAGAAAGTCCCGTTCCACCGCCAACAACAACAATTTTCGGTCCTCGGTTCAAGCGACGATGCGCCATTAGCACATCAACCAATTCCTTATCCGGTTCTGGCTTCAACACCTCAGTAATGGAGCGAACCGTCCGAGTTTGACCCCAAAAAATCAGAATTAGACCGCAGCTAATCGCAATCGGACCGGAAACGTTACTGGGGATAATGGTCGCGATTGTCTCCAGGACGTTCGAGATGAAATCAATTAGGTAAAAAATCGGGGTTAGCTTTACCCAAATTGCCAACCCCAAACTCGTCAGTAGTACGCCACTTGCACTAATTAGTAACCAACGTTTGACCAATAATCCAGGCGCTAGCCACTTAAACCATCGATTGAACCGTTGAGGTGTCCGACCTGTTGATTCGTGTTGCAGGGTGCGTAGAGCGCGTTTGAAAAGGCTGATTGAGGACATCACTGATACAAGTCTGGGGAATACAAAGACTGGATAGACTTTAACCAAGCACGGTGGAATCACTCAAGTGCTGGATGGCATTAGACAGGTTGCGTGTTCTTAAAGTTGCCATACACATAATTAGCAGTGAGAGAGTGTCCACCAGGATACATTCAAAAAAGTAAACCGAAGTGCGATCGATACGACAACATCGCCTTGTTGGATTCTTGAGTTGCCCTATGTCTCGTAGTCTGGGTATTAGACTGGACAGGAGTTTCCTCCAGTAGGGCAGATGGAAAAACGTATTTTGGGACTCGACCCAGGATTGGCAATCTTGGGCTTTGGGACAATTGTGTGCCAGAAGGCAGAAACAGTCACGCCAAAAGGTAAGACGGCGTCTTTAGCTTTAGCAGCTGGCAGATCTGCTACATCACAAGTCAGGTCGGTGCCGGAGCCAGTGCGGTTGCTGGATTTTGGTGTGATAAAGACACCCGCTCGTGCCGAGATTGGAGCACGGCTGTGTACGATTTATGAAGACCTGCATACCCTGATGAAACAGTGGCAACCCGACCTCGTAGCCGTTGAAAAACTTTTTTTCTACCGAATGAGCAGCACGATTACTGTAGCTCAAGCGCGAGGTGTGTTGATGTTGGTGTTGGCACAGCATGATGTCCCCATGGTTGAGTTTACACCAGCGCAAGTCAAGCAAGCATTAACGGGTTACGGCAACGCCGATAAGTACGAGGTGCAGCAAGCTGTGGCACGGGAGCTAAATTTAGACTATATTCCCAAACCCGATGATGCAGCAGATGCATTAGCTGTTGCCTTGACCGCTTGGTTTCATGAGTCTGACGCGCCTCCCTTGTCAACTTGAGCGCCTTAGCCGAATTCCATAGCGTCTATGAGAGCCGAGCTTACCGTAGCGCCAGCATGCGATCGCGACTGGCCTTAGGAACGATTTAGCTCTGGTGCGACTCAATACACGCGATCGCTTTCCTAACAATACGTCTAGCTAATTCTGGCAGGATTCAGGTCAACTCAACTCGGTAGGTTTTGCCGTTGACTATAACGCGATCGCCCGATACTAATTTGCGTCCGCGTCGATTCTCGATCGCTCCATTCACTCTAACCTCACCCTCTTGAATCATCAGCTTAGCCTCACCGCCGGTTTGGGCAGCACCCACCCACTTGAGAAACTGATCGAGTTTAATCGTGTTAATGTCTGTTGTCATAAATTGGGCAAAAGATCTTGATAAAAAAACAGAATATCTTAATATTTTTTTGATTCTTTAAGCCATGTCGGTAGATAGAGGATGCTCCAAATTTAACAATTCTTCTTAGAATTCTTATCTTCAGGCGGAGAGGAGATGAGCAGGGATGCCCCGTTACCCTCGCTGAGAGATGGTGCCTTCGCTCGATTACCTGTAAAACTAGACTCCTGTTCCCCCTGACTTGCGCTGACCTTCTTCAGTATGTTATTTGACTAAAAGACTTTCAAAAAACTAAATTTCATACTGTGGAGTGATGTAGGGGAGGACTAATCGCTACCTTTCAAGGTAAAACTAGCAATTTTAAAAAACCTAATCTTGTGACTGGGATTGTTTTAGGTAAGAAAGTCTCTAAAACACACATTTGGTGAAATGAGGAGTTGACAAAATGACAATAATGCGAAATTGGAGCAAGGCTCTTGCTCTATCTGCTATTTTTTTGAGTACTGTAGGAGTTCTGGAGGCTACTGCTACTCCTACTACTAACACCCCAACCGCCAATACAGCTCAAGCATCCGCAACCCCCCCCCTACCGAATCCTTCCCAGTTGGCGCAGGCAAATACCGCAGCAGGAGCATGCCGCCGCGTGAACCGGAAAGTCGATATCTTTTCAGAGACTTCAGTTGCGCCTTCCAGTATAGTTCGCGCCACATTAGATACTGGTAGCCGAGTCACTTTGTCTGATGGTGGCAACAACGGATGGATAGGAGTAAGCTCTCCTGTTAGTGGATATGTGATTTCTAGATATCTCTACACCACGTCCGACTGTGGAGGGAACGCACCTCCGCCTCCACCCGCTCAAGCCTGCCGTCGTGTGGTTGCTCCTCCCGAGGGATTAATCGTTCGCTCGGGAGCCGGTACTAACTATGACAGAGTAGGTTCTGTATTGGTAGGGAACACGCTCAGAGTTACAGGAGAAGCCAGAGCCGACGCTGACAGCCGCAGATGGATTCAGATTACACAACCTTATTCGGGATGGGTTTCCAGTGGATTTCCAGAGGGCAATCTCAGCGCGCCCTTTACTTGTCCTTAGGGTGAATGTCACTGAAATAACATAGGTTAGTGGTCGGCACTGAGCGTGCCAGAAGCAAAGACAGTGCTACTACTAACGCTATTTGGTTGGCGCTATTGGCATTGCCATCTAACTCGTTGATGACTGTGCAGTCGTTCAATTGACTCGGTTGCGAATCAAGCGGCTCCCTTGAAAAATCAAAAGCCATAGAAGCGCATGTCGGTAACGTTTCAGTGCAAACCGTTCAGACACTGCTTCTATCTCCGTATAATTCATTGTGGTGAAATGAGGAGTTGAACAAATGAAAAAGATCGGTCAATGGGGCAAATCTGTTGCCATTTGTGCTTTAGCCTTGAGTGCTGTAGGGGAGTTAAGTGCTTCTGCTGTTTCCAGCACTACAACAGCCAACGTCATTCAAAAATCAGAATCTACCGCCCTTGAGCATTCAGCTAATATTCAACTGGCTCAGGCGTCAGTGGTAGGACAATGCCGTACTGTTAAACGAGGTGTTTTTGTCTACACGGAGCGCTCGGCTACTAGTCAAACGATTAGAAGCCTTGCTCCTGGCGAGCAGGTTACGCTTGCGGACAATGGCAGCAACGGATGGATTGCAATTAGTACTCCTGTCGCGGGGTACGTGCAGGCAAGCGAACTCAAACCTTGCCAAACTCCTACTCCGCCACAGCCACAGCCACAACCTCAACCCAAACCCCAACCTCAACCCCGTCCGCAACCTCAACCTCAGGGTCCAAACACCTGCCGCAACGTGATATATCCACCTGAAGGATTAGCGATTCGGAAAAATCCGATCATCACTGACCAGAGGATTGGTGGAGTCTACGTAGGAAATACGGTCAAGTTAGCCAGTCCTCGACGGACTGAAAAGGATAGCCAAGGACGTACCTGGGTTTACATTACACAACCTACTCCTGGCTGGATTTCTAGCGGGTTCCCGGAGGGAAATCTGGGGCCAGAGTTTTCTTGTCCGTAGTCAGTTCGCTCGGCACTCAATGTGTTCGCGAGAGTCCTGAGGCTCAGCAATAGCAGCCTGGAGAGGGAGAGCGGATAATTTCAGGGGTTCAATACCCCTGAAATTACCAAAAACTCTGAAATTGATATTTTGCAGGCTAATCGGCTGATGCGATCGCCTATTTCCTCTTCAAAGCACCGCCCCTCAACTCGAAGATAAATCACGCGCGATCGCATCTCTGTAAAAATAGCCCTACGTTTCCGAACTGCTCAACGGGA
>DATNPC010000013.1:0-3440 GCA_036703375.1 Allocoleopsis sp. | reverse complement strand
TTAGGGTATGTAATGCCTGGGCTTGCTCGATATCCCAGACTTTTAAGGTTTTGTCAGCGGACGCCGAAACAACGTGCTTGCCATCTGGGGATATGGCTACACCCGTGACCCAATCTTGATGTCCGGCAAGCGTAGATAGTTCTTTTCCCTGCTCGATGTCCCAGACTTTTAATGTTTTATCCACGGACGCAGAAATCGCTTTTCGTCCATCTGGCGTCAGCGCGACGCTTGTCACCCAAGCCTGATGTCCAGGGAGAGTATACAGTTCTTTCCCTTGCTCGATATCCCAAATTTTTAGAGTTTTGTCAGCGGAAGCCGAAACAACGTGCTTGCCATCCGGGGATACAGCTACACCCGTGACCCAATCTTCATGTCCGGCAAGCGCAGATAGTTCTTTTCCCTGCTCGATGTCCCAGACCTTCAACGTTTGATCGACGGACGCAGAAATCGCTTTTCGTCCATCTGGCGTCAGCGCGACGCTTGTCACCCAAGCCTGATGTCCGGGGAGAGTATACAGTTCTTTCCCTTGCTCGATATCCCAGACTTTTAAGGTTTTGTCAGCAGAAGCCGAAACCGCTTTGCGTCCATCTGGGGTTACGGCTACAGTCCAGATGAGGTCGGTATGACCCTTCAATGTATTGAGTTCTTGACCTTGCTGCATGTCCCAGACTTTCAGGGTTTTGTCAGCAGAGGCAGAAATGGCTCGCTTGCCATCCGGGGTAAGGACAACGTGGGAAACCCAATCTTTATGGGTTTTGAGGTGATGCAGTTTCGTCCCTTTTTGCACATCCCAAATAATCAGGGTGTCATCACGGGAGGAGGAAATGGCTCGCTTCCCATCTGGTGTTATCGCCACTGCCGTTACGCCATAGGTATGTCCCTTAAGGGTTTTCATTTCAGACCCCCAGCGCAAATTCCATACCTTTAAAGTGCTGTCAGCGGAGGGAACTTCCACTTTCAAGGCGCGATCGCCTGCGGCTGTAATCGCTATTTGTCCATTGGGCGTGACGGCGATCGCATTTACCCAAGCCGTATTCCCCTGTAACGTGTTCAACAGGTACAAATGAGAAATCAATCCGATCGAGACTGCCAGTAACGCGATCGCGATCGGTAGCATCAGGTAAAGATTGCGATAAGCTCTTACCCTCCACGTTCCTAAAAATTTCTGAAACCCTCTCAACCGATACACATCGGGGTCGGCTTGGTTGAGGTAGCAATGAAATGCTGTCGGTCGAAAGAAAACCCAGTAGGCCAACAGCCAATAGTGGCGAAGCTTCAACGGACTTAAAACTTCAGGCAGTTCACCACGGTAGATGGGAAATTTTGGCATCATCAACTGCACCTGGGATTTCGACTCAAATAAGGGTTTCAAACGCTGTTATAACCCGGAAACTCTCAGTATGCCCTCAGTAAGAGAGTCCCTTAAAGCATTAAACTAGCTAAAGGTTTCATTATGTAGGGTCTGGAGATACTCTCGTTAAGCTGTGCGGAAAATTGTCATTGCCGGTAACTGGAAAATGTACAAAACTCAAAGGGAAACCTCTGAGTTTTTGAAAGGCTTTATGCCTGAACTAGAGCAGACTCCTGAAGAGCGGGAGATCATTCTGTGCGCTCCCTTTACAGACTTGGATGTCTTGTCCAAGAGCTTGCACAATAGCCGCGTGCAGCTAGGGGCTCAGAACGTTCACTGGGAGGACGAAGGAGCTTACACGGGCGAGATTTCCGGTTTGATGCTGACCGAAATCGGAGTTCGTTACGTCGTTGTCGGTCATAGCGAACGGCGTCAATACTTTGGGGAAACTGATGAAACGGTCAACAAGCGTCTTTTGGCTGCTCAGCGTCACGGGTTGACCCCCATCCTTTGTGTGGGCGAAACCAAGCAACAACGGGATGCTGGTGAGACAGAATTGCTGATTAGTAGCCAGTTGAAAAGAGACCTCGTGGATGTCGATCAGCAAAATCTCATTATTGCCTACGAACCGATCTGGGCGATCGGAACTGGCGACACCTGTGAAGCGTTGGAGGCTAATCGAGTGATTGGTTTGATTCGGAGTCAACTTCAGGTTGCTGATGTCCCCATTCAATATGGCGGTTCCGTTAAGCCGAACAACATCGATGAGATTATGGCTCAACCTGAAATTGATGGTGCGCTCGTCGGTGGTGCCAGCTTGGAGCCTGCTAGCTTTGCCCGAATTGTCAATTACAAATAGATAGTTGTTGGTTATTAGTGATTGGTTGTTTGTCTTTTCCTCTCAACTAATAACTAATAACCAATTACCCATGACAAATCACCAAGAACCATTGACTATTCGAGGGCGTTCTTTCCGTTGGGGGGAGCGTACTTATCTCATGGGCGTCTTAAACGTGACGCCGGATAGTTTCAGTGATGGGGGTGACTTCTATGCCCCAGCCACTGCCTTAGCACAAGCGCAGCGGATGGTAGAGGCAGGGGCAGATACGATCGATATCGGCGGTCAATCCACTCGACCAGGTGCCGAGCAAGTGTCTGTTGAAGCAGAACTCGATCGCGTACTGCCCGTGGTGGAGGCAGTGCGTTCTGCCTTGAATGTGCCGATTTCGGTGGATACAACACGAGCGGCTGTAGCCCGACGAGCGGTTGAAGCAGGGGCAGATATCGTCAATGATATTTCTGGCGGCACGTTTGACCCAGAGATGCTACCCGTGGTTGCTCAGTTGGGTGTACCAATTGTGTTGATGCATATGCGGGGAACGCCGCAAACGATGCAGCAACTCACGAGCTATCAGGATTTAATCGGTGAAATCTACGAATTTTTAGAGAAACAAATTGCGATCGCGATTCAATCCGGAATTAAGCGATCGCATCTAGCGATTGACCCCGGCATCGGTTTTGCCAAAACCGGGGAACAAAACCTAGAAATCCTGCGCCAACTGCCAGCATTCCGTTCTCTCGGGGTTCCGATTTTAGTGGGCGTATCTCGGAAAAGTTTTATCGGTCGCCTACTCGACCAACCCGATCCCAAGCAACGAGTCTGGGGAACAGCCGCTGCCTGTTGTGGCGCGATAGCCGGTTCGGCAGACATCCTCCGAGTTCACGACGTTGCCCAAATGCGTGATGTCTGCCGCGTTGCTGATGCCATCTGGCGCAGTGGAGGTTGAGCTACCAGTAAACTCGAACCATCCGTTTTTGCAACTGGCGGTTAAGCCAATCGCTGATGGCAAATTTCCGCGATCGCTTCTCAGCTAATACGCATAAAACATTGGTGATGGCAGTTCTCAGTTGGATGGAATACACACATTCTGTAGGGGCATGGCAATGCCCATTGGTGTCAATTTAAGGGAAATTTTCCCCTGAAAGGGCGAAGCATTCGGACGTGAAATCTGGGATTTGACCGATCAATTGTCCCCCGAATGCTTCGCCCCTACTTCTAATTTTGGCTCCTCAACCCCCTGCCTAGGGC
>DATNPC010000012.1:0-3447 GCA_036703375.1 Allocoleopsis sp. | reverse complement strand
TAGTGCGCGTGATGCTGTAATACGCGGTTGCCAACTGCTGGAAGATGACCCTCGCTTTAATGCTGGTACGGGTTCAGTACTGCAATCGGATGGTCAAATTCGCATGAGTGCATCGTTGATGGAGGGAAGCGTGCAGCGCTTCAGCGGTGTAATTAATGTTTCGCGGGTGCAAAATCCGATCAAGCTAGCCCAGTTTTTGCAAAACTCAGCCGATCGCGTCCTCTCCGATGTAGGTTCGGCTGAACTGACGCGGGAACTTAATGTTCCACTGTACAACCCTTTGACTGACCTCCGGTTGCAGGAGTGGATACAGGAACGGCAGGGAAATTTTGACAAGACGATGGCAGGCGTTGTTGCCGAAAAAGAACTGGTTGAGACATCGGAAGCCAGACGCGGGACGATTGGTGTCGTCGCGCTCGATAGTCAGGGCTGTTTAGTTGCTGGAACATCTACGGGGGGTAAGGGCTTTGAACGGATTGGTCGCGTGAGTGACTCTGCAATGCCTGCGGGGAACTATGCTAGTCGGCATGCAGCAGTGAGTTGCACGGGGATCGGGGAAGACATTATTGATGAATGTTTAGCAGCGCGGGTTGTGGTGCGCGTGACGGACGGTTTATCCTTGGCTGACGCGATGAAGCGATCGTTTACAGAAGCCTACGAGCATCAGCGAGATTTCGGCGCGATCGCGATCGATTCTACAGGCGCAATCTCGTGGGGAAAAACCAGTCAAGTCCTGCTTGCGGCTTACCATACTGGTGAAGAAATCGGAGATACCTTGGAATGGATTGGTGAAGATTTAATCGGCGTTGCTGTTTAGGGGATTGGAAACTGACGGTATTCGCGGTTATGTAGCGGAACTAAAATTCCTTGGGGGCGCGCGAAAATTGCTAACCTCCCATCGCTCCATTCATTGTTGTGCAACATTCTCGGGAAGATGCACTCATCCGCCCGGAGTTCAAAACTCCGGGCTAATAGATAAAGTCCACTCAAGTGGACTGAAGTCCCCTGATAGTCCTCTTAAGAGGACTTGATCTATGAGCCAGGGGTTTTAACCCCTGGTGGGTGAGAGCGTCAAATCCAAGATGCGAGTCCAATTACTACTGTTTTGGCTCATCTTGAAGTAGCTCCAAAATTTGAAAGCAGAGTTTCAATAGGAAAATGAGAAATCCGGCGTTAGGGTTCAGCCAGGTAGCAAAGCCGACGACTACAAACTCGATAAAATTTAGCCACTTCTGAGCTTTTTTGGATTTAGGTTTCGAGTTAGTCGGTTGAGTCGGTCGCAATTGCTTTTGATTCTGCTCTGAAGCTGGCTGTTTTGGTCTGATGGTTTTCATGAAATTTTGCTCCTAGTGAACTTCCAACAGCATGACACGCAGAGCCTGAAGCCCTTGTGGAGCAATGATTTGAACTGATTTGAGTTGTGATTTGAGTTGATTTGAGTTTAGTGTTGAGTAAGTAGAATGTGATTTGAGTTTGTTTGAATTCATGCCAAAACTGAACTCAAAATTTTCTTAATAAATATTTAATATTTAGAGTGCGATCAGGCTTGAGAGCGGGACATGAATGTTCGAGCATCTGAACAAGCGATTCGGAAAGCGAGGGAAGTTCTCACCCGTGAGGGATGGGCGGAGTCAAAACTGCTGGAGATAGTGACGTCACGCAACCGTAAATTGAGCAGTCAGCAGCGTACCAAGTTTTTCAATGGCGAACCTATTGCACGTTCCACTGCTGATAGGATAGGTTCATTCCTCGGTTTGACTTGGGAAAAGGGAGACCTTATTACAGTCAAACCAGAGAAACGAAAGCAGGACAACAGTTCTGATATTGATGAGTTGGTGCAGGAGGTGCGATCGCTCTACCGGGACAAAATTCAATATGACTGCGGCGAAATGAAGTTGCTCAATCGGCAAGTTCCCATTAACGACCTCTACACCGATGTCTACATTCTGGAAGACACTCCAAAGCTACGCTCCCTTAATATCTCTGAGCGAATGCAAGGTTTTGACCCCATCGCTGATAACCCTAACAGCTTTTACTTGGGCAAAGTGCGTGGTGAACGAGTCCCAGGACTAGAGATGGTTACAGAAGGGTGCAAAGTGATGTGCTTGGGCGCACCCGGTTCGGGCAAAACCACCTATCTTTACTATGTAGCAATTCAATGTAACAAAGGTGAGCTACAAGCCAACCGAGTGCCAATTTTTATCAGGCTGATTGAGTTTACTGACACCATCAAAAATCAGCCAGAATTAAGCCTATTAAACTACATCAATAATCTATTTCATACAGAGGGAGTTGAGCAACCACAGGCAATTGAAACAATAATCACTCAGGGGAGAGCGTTGATACTATTCGATGGCTTGGATGAAGTACCTCAAAATTTTAGAAAGTTAGTTCTGAGCCGTATTCGTGAGTTTTGTAAGTATCGCAAGAACTCGATAATTATCACCTGCCGGACTAATACTCTAGACTACAGCTTCAGTGACTTAAAATTTACACAAATCATAGTGGCAGATTTTGAACAACCGCAAATTGAGATATTTGCTAACAAGTGGTTTGTGGCGGGAGCCAAGAATGACAAGCAAGCAGGAGAAGCTAGAGCGAAGGAATTTATTGAAAAGTTAGGCTTAGCAGAACATAAGCGCATCCGTGACTTAGCTGTAACGCCGATTTTACTCAATCTTACCTGCTTGGTTTTTAAGAATAATCTGGGAGAGTTCCCTAAAAACCGATCAGAACTTTATCAACGAGGGATAAATATCCTGTTAGAAGAATGGGACGCAGAAAGGGGCATTGAACGCGATGAAGTTTATGGGAGGCTGGACTTAGAAGGCAGGAAAGCGCTTCTAACCCATGTGGCTAAGGTTTCTTTTGAGGAAAACCGCTACTTCTTTAAACAAGAGGAAATTGAGAAATATATTGCTGACTATCTCCGTACATTACCCCATGCACAAATAGACAGCTTGCAAAGAGATAGCAGGGCTGTCCTTAAGTCAATTGAGGTGCAGCATGGGTTATTGATGGAAAGGGCACCAGAAATTTACTCCTTTTCTCACCTGACGTTTCAAGAGTATTTCACAGCGAAGTGGTTTTGCGATCGGGATTGGAAAAGTTTAGTTAAGTATGTCACTGAAGTACGCTGGGGTGAAATCTTCTTGTTAGCAGTACAAATCTTACAATCTCCTGATGAATTGTTTCAAGTGATGAAGCAGCAGATTGACTTATTTTTAGTTCAGCATGAGAAAAAAAATGAATTCCAAAATTTTCTAGCTCAACTCCACCAAAAAGCTCTTATAGTTAAACCTTCAAATGAAATAATAGTTAGTTGGTTGAGTAAATCCTTTAAGCTTCCCTATCAACTCTCATCTGTTTGTGCTTTTTACTTGGCTATCGATCCTAATATTGTTCGTTCTCTTGAGCTTTACTATGACCTCGTTGGTTTTCGTTCAG
>DATNPC010000011.1:0-2850 GCA_036703375.1 Allocoleopsis sp. | reverse complement strand
TCTTCATCAGGGATGCCTTGGTTTGCCTGCCCTGCATCATAGGAAGTGAGAACATCATACCCCAGTCTGCCCAGTTCCCTCACGATATCCATTGAAAAGTTCTCGTTGGAGTAGAACTTAATCATCCCCATCCTCATCAAGAGTAGCAATAGCGCTATCTACTGCTTCGCGGTGCTGCTCGTAGTATGCCCAGGCAGCGGATAAGTCACTCTTGCTGAGGGTGGGATAGTTTCGCAGTAATTCCTCGTCGTCTGCCCCCTGCTTTCGGAAAGCAACCAACGTCCATACGGGGATGCGCGTGTTGCGAATGCGGGCTTGTCCACCACACACGCCTGCCGTCACTTGGATTGCCTTGCTACTTAGTCGCTCAAAGAGCAAGGCGCGTTCCTCTGGGGTGAGGGATTCGATAATCTGCACCAACGAATTGACCAGTTGCGTGTTCATCAGCTTTTACTCAAGTTCCATCCCTCTAACAACCGTTGTACCGAACCCACCATAATCTAGAAGCACTTGCTCTAAAGTCGATTGACAAGTGCGATCTCTAAACCGTATTTCGTCCACACCACCTGCTAACCTAACCACCAGTCGGGGAGATTGAGAAAAGCGATCGCACTCTCTCCTCTATCTGTTGTAAACATGTAAACATTACGAGTAGTTATGTCATCGGTTAGCACACCAACACTTACTTCGTGTATTCCTGAATAACAAACACTTGACAGCTGGATGTGGGCTGATTCTGCTTTTTCACGCGAAGAAGGCGACCGCTGCCGTCGATTGTCTGTTTACTGAAGCGAAAGCCTCCTCACTAGCACAATAAATCTAATTCATAATGGCTATAAGCAGCCGAATCATCATGCCAATCGAGGTTAACAGTTGTGTCAGTCAGTTCCCAAGAGATTGAAGTGAAGTTCACGATCGCGATTCCTGAAATCGATGAGGCTCAAAGGTTAGAAGCCGAGCGCAAAGCACGGGAAGCCTTTATCATGGAATTGCTCAAACAGGGAAACATCAGTGCTGGACGAGCAGCAGAACTATTGAGCATCGATCGCTGGCAGTTGTCCGAGCTAATGGGACTTTATCGAATCTCACCCTTCGCACCCCAAACTCCAGAAGAACTAGAGCGCGAAGTTGCTGAAACTGCCCGTCTGTTGGAGCAATCTTCGCAGTGATAATCGTCTCAGATACAACACCCTTGAGCGAACTGGCAAAAGTGGGACAGGTCGATCTTTTACAGGGTGTCTTTAGGCAAGTTATTATTCCTAGGGAAGTTCATGATGAGTTGCTTAGAGGCAGTCATCCAGCCATAGTCGCTCTACAGGCGGTTGATTGGATTGAGGTGCGAACAGTCAGCGATTTCCAGAAAGTATCCACCCTTAGAGCACAGACTCAACTTGGCTTGGGTGAGTGTGGAGCTATTATTCTTGCTGAAGAGTTAGGTGCCGATCGGTTACTGCTAGACGACCAAGAAGCACGCAGAGAAGCACTATCTCGCAACCTGCCTGTTATTGGTACAGTGGGTGTTCTGCTACTTGCCAAACAGCGAGGACTGATTACTGGCATCAGACAAATACTTGACGATCTGATTGCTCAGGGAACATACATCAGTCAAAAACTATATCAAGATGTTCTAACTCAAGCGCAAGAGTAGCATGAGTAGTTTTGCAGAAGTCATAAGGCTGCATGGTTTGATTAACTACAGATGCCTTAGTCTCTTGCTTGGCGATCGCCAAACCGTATTTCGCACCGCACCACCTGCCAAGCACCACTTAGAGAGATTGAGAAGAGCGATCGCGGCTTTGCTGACGTGCAGCCAGAGCGATCGCATGCGGTAAAATTCGATGTTCTTGCACTTGAATCCGGGCATGGAGGGTTTCTGGCGTATCGTCGGGCAGGATAGGAATAGCCGCTTGGAGTAAAATCGGGCCGCTATCCACTTCAGGACGTACCAAGTGAACGGTACAACCTGTGATTTTTACACCCGCCGCGAGAGCTTGTTCTACGGCTTTCACACCCTTGAAACTGGGTAATAAGCTGGGATGAATGTTGATAATTTTGTCAGGAAAGGCATCAATTAGTACGGGCGTGACGACGCGCATCCAACCTGCCATGATGACCCACTCTACATCGTATTGCCGCATCATCTCGACAATTGCAGCATCCAACTCTTCGCGGCGCTTGTAGTCTCGATGATTGAGCAGTACAGCCGGAACATCCCATTTTTCAGCTCTGGTGACTGCCTGGATACCGGGCTTATTGTAAATCAAGACTTGAACTTTAGCATTGAGTTGCCCAGATGCGATCGCTTGTGCCACAGCCTCGAAGTTAGTGCCACTCCCCGATGCCATGATTCCCAATTTTAAGGGGGAGTCAGCCGGTGGATACTCTGCCAGCACGTTGGGGGGAATGTCTGGGGAAATCAAGCTAGGCGTGGAATCAATCGATGTGAGATGGGAAGTCATGCGGAGGCGATCGCTTTTTCTAGAGCGCTACCTGGTTATTATGCAGGATGAGGCGACGAGTTGACCGACTACAGACGCTTTTAATTTGGAAAAAGGATTGTCCTAATCTGTTTATTCAAGTTGGAAGAACTTGAACTGACACTCCCCTGGCAGGATTATAGGGAAATCCGCTATCTTTTGCAGAAACGGGAAAAATCTGTTGCACTGGGGAAACAGTTCAACGAGATGCTCTCCACAGCCGAATCGTTTTGTCATCGCTGCCACTGACTAGCGTTTGCCCATCCGAACTAATGGCAACCGACCAAACCGAGCCTAAATGTCCGGTCAGCGTACTCCGTAGACTTCCACTTTTTACATCCCAAAGTTTGATACTTTCGTCGCTACCCGCACT
>DATNPC010000010.1:0-6483 GCA_036703375.1 Allocoleopsis sp. | reverse complement strand
CAAAGCTCTCAGTCGTCTGGAAGAAGTTGGTGCTGTCGAAAGTTTGCCCACGGGTGAAGTAATCGCCAGCGAACAACCGCCTGAATTGAGCGAAGCAACCCAAGAGGCTGCCCGCGCTCAAGAATGCTATCAACACTATGTGCGATCGCGTCTAGAAATGATGCGAGGCTATGCCGAGGTACGCGACTGCCGCCGCGAGTATTTACTCAACTACTTTGGCGAAACACTAGACGAACCTTGCGGTTTCTGTGACAACTGCAAAGCTGGCGTAGTGGTAGAAGAGGACGAGGACTCTCAGCCATTTCCGTTGAATAGCCGTGTAATTCACTCCTCGTGGGGCGAAGGACAAGTCATGCGCTACGAGGGCGATAAGATTGTCATCCTATTTGACGAAGTTGGCTACAAAACCTTCGCTGTTGACTTTGTCCGGCTGCGCGGTTTGCTTAAGGCGATCGATTAGCCCCCAATTGATTAGGGATACGGTGCGTTACGCTCCGCTAACACACCCTACTTCTAAAAGCTTTGCGTAAGTCCTGACCCGTTGGCTCAACCCCAGCCTAGGTCTAGTTTCCACGATTCGAGGGAACCCGAATCACCGGGGGTAGAATCACTGATGATGAGTCGCCAAGTGCCAGCTGCCGATAGCCCATAAAATGCGTTTAAGGGGCTAGCAGGAGTATAGTTACCACTAGGAATCACGCTATTACGCTCGGCGGCGAGTACAAAGTCACAAGTATAACGATCGTTGAAGCTGTAATCTCCCCTGAGGTCGCTGCTATAGCCACTAGACGAGAATTGGGGTTGACCCGGTCGCCTAAACAAATCGACAACCGTATTTGTTTCTGAGTGGTGCAACTGGACGATGAGGTCTCCCGACCAAGTATGACTGAGGTTACAGAGCGTTACTGTTACGTCGGTCACTTTGAAGTCGTCTTTTACGATAATGTCATCGATAAAGCTGCCCCGACCATCCGGGATGTTACCGCCACGACCTGAAAAAGTCGAAATATGTGCAGCAGTTGTTGTGGTGAGTTCAAAACCTGCCACTGTGTTTTGCGAGTCTGAGACTGAATCGGACATAACCGAATTGCTCCATTAAATACTAGAGTTTGACAAGGGTAAGAGTTCGATGTGCGATAAATTTGACCTAGATTTTCACGCGAAGTCCTGAACCAGTGCTCTAAGCGTTGGTTTTTGCATTGAGAAATTTTCAAGGTATTGAGATTTAAGAAAAATAGCTGCCGGAAGACTCTCCCGTGAAAAGCCGGACTTTGTCAGCGGACGCTTTTACATGAGGAAAAGTCACTACCCCTGATGGAATGCCATGAGCTAACAACACTCCTCAAGTCAAGAGCGCGATCGCAATATGCAATGGGAGCATTATGTCTCTATTTCCGATTGTCTAAATAGATGCAGGTCAGACTTTTCTCAAAATCCGCAATCCTTCGATATCGTTACTCTACCCAGAATTATAGCTCCTCTAAAAATAGAGATAGTAGTTGTTATTTATTTTCAACAAAAAATACATCAGAGTACGCGTAAAATAATTAGGGATCAATTCGTAATTCTTGTATTACAAGGTTTTTGCTCTGAAGTTTTCAATAATTTTGCTAATTTTTTATAAGTTTATTTTGAAAAAAAGAGAGTTAGTGTAGTGTGAAAAACTCTTCTGCTATTGAAGGGTGAATGCCGATTGTTGCATCGAAGTCTTTCTTCGTCACTCCCATGCGGATCGAGACGGCGAGGCATTGAATAATATCAATCGCTCCGTCCCCTACCATATGAGCGCCTAGCACTCGATCGGAATCGCGATCGACCACTAACTTGATTAGGGTGTTTTCATCCCGTTTAGCTAGACTGTGTAAAAGCGGACGAAATTTGGAGCGATAGCACTGTACGGAGTCACCGAGTTGTTCGCGAGCTTGAGCTTCACTCAATCCCACAGTAGCGGCTTCTGGGTAAGAGCTAACGGTTGCTGGAACGCATTCATAACAAACCGTATGAGGATTGTTGCCAAATTCAGTATCGGCAAAAGCACGACCTTGTGCGATCGCAACCGGAGTAAAGTTATGCCGATTGATACAATCCCCAACTGCAAAAATATTCGATTGTGTCGTTCGACTGTATTCATCGACTACGACAGCATTTCGAGTAGTTTTAACACAGACTTTGTCTAGAGCTAGATGGCTAACGTTGGGGACGCGACCCAGAGCATAGAGGACAGTATCAACGCTTAACGTATTTTGGCTTTCTCCGGACAGCAGCAAATTCAGCTCATCTCCAATGCTTTGAATTTCTTTGACTGTAGTGCTGCCAAAAATCTCGATACCTCGCTTAGTCATGCCTTCACTCACAGCAAAGCTAATATCTCGATCGAAAGCCGGTAGGAGATGGTCTTCCTGAAACACCTGAGTGATTTGGGAGCGAAGATTGTTCATAATCCCGGCTAATTTTACAGCAATATAATCACTCCCAATTACTGCAATATGCTTAGGCTGTTGCTGAAGATTAAAGAGTTGACTGGCTGTAATGGCATGTTCAATTCCTGGTATATCTGGTTTAACCGACTTTGCTCCCACTGCAATCAAAATTTTGTCAGCAGTAATCTGGCGTCCTGCCACGTCTAGGGTATGAGCATCGCTAAAGGTAGCATGACCCTTAATCAGCTCAACTCCTGCTTGCTCAAGCGCTTGATGATGCACCTGACTGAGACGATGAATTTCTCGTTCCTTCGCATCAATAAACTGCTGCCAATCAAAGCTATTATTGTCTTGGTTCCAACCATAACCGGCTGCATCTTGAGACGCCTCAGAGAATTCAGCAGCAAAGGACATGAGTTTTTCGGGAATGCACCCTCGGATAACACAGGTACCCCCAACTAAATCCTGTTCTGCGATCGCAACACGCGCACCATACGCAGCAGCCTGTTTAGCAGCAGCCAATCCTCCAGGCCCAGCACCAATCACAAGCAGATCGTAATCGTATGTCATTAGTCTATGGGGCTATTCTTAACCCAGGCTGTAATAAAAGTAGGAGTCTAACGTTTAGTTAGCATTCAGCATGACTATAAATGTTTATCGTCTAGTTTCCTAGACACTCAAAGCTGATAGAACAGACTTGATTATTGTTAGTCTCTTGTATGAGTTAGAACGCGCTTTTTGATCCGACTTCCTGATGCTCGCCTGCTTGCGATCGCACCTTTTTAATGCAACTCAATCCAGTCCTTACGATAACCCTTCAAGCAGCTTGGGCAAGGGGAGAATTGTCATAGTGCTTCAGCAAATCAGCCGGGTCATCATAAATAGCGATCGCTCCCGACAGTTGCTCGTCACTAAAGCCACCGCACCGTAGGGCAATTACACCCACTCCCGCTTTACTGGCAGATTCAATATCGTAGGGCGTGTCTCCTAACATCACCACTTTGTCAGGTTCCATTTTCCCTTTGCTCAATGCCGCTTCTACGATGTCCGGGGCAGGCTTAGAGGCGTCCGCATCACTCGATGTGGTTGCTTCCTGGAGCAAATCATCGACTTGGGCAGCCTTGAGTAAAATGTCAAGCTCTTGAGTCGTTGCTGAACTGGCAATGACTAGATGCAGACCAGATTCTTGCATCTTTAACACTAAATCCCTGGTACCCTTAGCGCTGTTAAGTTGTGGTCCAAACTTATTCAGGATGAGTTCTTTGCGTCGATCTGCGATCGCTTTTCCAGTTCCTTCGCGATCGTTCAGTTCCGGCACCATCTTGGGAATAACTTTGTCTCCCCCCATACCGATGAGCGGTCGCACTCGCTCAAAGGGAACCTCATAGCCATACTCGGCAAATGCCTCAACCCAGGCTTGAGCATGAGCATCATTGCTCAAAACTAAGGTGCCATCAACATCTAAAATCACTCCCTCTAATGCCATGAACGACTTCTCCTGGACTTTTAATTTTTCGAGTGTGGCATAGAAAGTAACTCAACTCATCTTCCTAGAAGAGGAGAAGGAAAACCTAAAGTGTCCCTGGACAAGGATTGTATTTTAATTGGTATTTGGAATTACAAGTTTAGTTAATATCAATCTACTTCTTTTATAAGAGGAGCGTTAAAGTGCTGAAAGTTACTTTTGTTATAAATTCAGCAAGTAGAGTCATTATTCCACTAGATGAGCATCAATTTACTGAAACTGGTTTTAGTTAGTACCCAGTAAAAACAACTGATATGGGTTGAGATTGAGAGTATTCATGTGGTACTAATGCCCTCTCACTATTAACCGGATTTACTATCACTCAGCTGGCAGTGATATGATGCTGAACTCCGGTCCCGTTGAACTCAGTTGAATCTCACGAGAAGGCGGTTGTTCATAATACCATAAATGGGCATTCCAATTGGTATTTAAAACATTGGGTGCCCGTTCGTGGATGTAGGTAGATTGTACATGTAGCAAAGACTCTGACTCTGGGGACTCTGAAGATTCTACTAATGGCTTCAGAATCCACTTACCGCTTCCTCTGAGCTGACTCTCCACCCGCGCGGAGTAGGGTAACACTGCGGCAGTCACCTCATACCTATCCAGCATATCGATCAGTAGATTCACATCCAAGTTAAAGTGGATGTCTATTTGAGCCAATCGTGGTTCGCCCAGCACATACTTCCGAAACGCTCCCAACCGAATTATCTTGCCAGGGGTGAAAGAGTTGCATTGGAATGGGCCACAGCCAATCGGTCTACGACCAAAGCTCTTAGGATCTGTCTGGTAGAGTGACTGGGGTACAATGCCGATTGTGAGAAGGCGTCGTGTTATGGAGCGGGGTGGTACAGAATCCGATGAGGCGATGCGATCTCCTGGAGACGGCAAACTGAAAGTAATGGTTCTATTATCTTCGATCGTGATGTCTTTGACGATTGTGTTGACCAGACTGCCTAAGGTTGAATTGACCTGTTTAATCGTTTCATAGGTGAACTTGACATCATCTGCCGTGAGCATCTGTCCGTTGTGGAAGTACATCTGGTCGCGGAGGTGGACAATGAACAGCCTGGTATCGTTTTCGATCTTGGTTTCCCACGATTGAGCAATATCGGGTTCTAGTTGACCCGTCTCTGGGTTAAGCCGACACAGTCCCCGGAAAAGTAAGCTCAAGACATCTGCCGGACCGAGGTTGTCGTTAAGCAGAGGGTCGAGGGTTTCAATTTTGCGAAAGTCGCCGATGCTCAGTGTTTGCAACGGTCTGACCTCAACCTCTTTACAAAAGGTTCCGTTAGTTTGGTTGATATCGAAAATCTTGCCTTCTGGGTCGGCTGTGAAGCGAATCGTGTGGGAGCCAGCGCTAAGCGTAAATTTGCGGCGGATGGTACTTTCTTCAGATTTTTGCTGCGCTCGCAGTAACCCGTGGGGTTGGAGTTCCTGTTTTTCTCCATCCACTTCCCATTGTACCTCGAAAGCACTGGAATCCAGACTGCCTTGATTGATTAGGTCTGCCGTAACCACGATTTCCTCACCTGCAACTGGCTGCGCTGGGCTGACAATCAGGTCGCGCACGTAGAGATCGACACCTGCCGCTTCCCATTGGATGGCATTAGTCAGCTGATTGCCAATCTGTGCAACCAGAAGACCGATACCGCTCACCTCTGACGGCATTTCCACGGTGAGGCGTTTCTCTCGCCAATCGATAATTTTAGCTGGCTTCTCTTGGAAAAAGACCTGGTCGTTTGAACTGCTTTGGCTACCAAAGTTGCCCCCCTCGATCAGGATGGTGCTGCCAGGTGGTCCCTTGCTTGGCTTGACTTCAGTAATGAAGGGCAGTTGCAGCCACATCCGGAGTCGGTGTTCCTCAATCTGAATTTGACGGCTCAATTCAGCGATCATGAGTGGGGTTTGGGTGTAGCGTTCTAGGTCATCTACCGAGTGGATGCCCACTGTACCGAGGGCTGTAATTTCATTCGGGTTGATTTGTGGTAATGCATCTAGCTCACTGATGCTGAAGCCAGCGACGGATAGGTTGCCGTCAAGGGGCTTACGGGCAGTAGTTAACTGGTTCTGGAGGACTTGGGCAAAATCCAGTTTTAGGACAGTGGCACTCATTTGGTCATTGCCTACGGTGCGAAACAGGAGTTTGCCGTCAGCCGTGCGGCGCACTTTAACTTCAATATCGAGGCTGAGCTTCTTGATGGCGAAGGACACGCCACGGGCGTAGGATTTTAATGAAAGGGTATCTCCAGCACGGTCGATTTCCGACGCGATCGCATCGACTAACTCAGCTAGCTGCCATTCCAGGTTTTCCTCTGGAGTAACATTACTGTTAGCAGGATTGTCGTTCACCGTGGTTCCTCAGATGGCAATAGTGGCTCCGGTTTGATGGTAATGCGAATTCTGCCCAGCCGACTAATGGTAGAAGTTTCCAAGGTTGAGGGGAAAGTCACCATCAACCGCGCTGCTGGGGTTGGGGAGAGGCGGTCAACTTGCAGTTCTAGGTGTGCTGGCAGGTCGAGGTCGAGTTCGCTGACG
>DATNPC010000009.1:0-4497 GCA_036703375.1 Allocoleopsis sp. | reverse complement strand
GGGACGAAGTGCCTCCCCCACCCCCCCTGCACAAGGGTTGATTGGTGTGATGATTTGTCTTAGAAGTCAGTGCCATTCTACTTAAATCGACGCTTCCACTTATAAACCGCGCCTAAAGCCGCCAACGTCAACAACCCAAATTCAGCTCGGGGTTCTGGTACAGTCTTGGACACTGTTGCGCCGACATTGAGATCGGACCATTGACGAGCGGCTTCAAACCACTCTGATGCATTCGGCGCTAGATTGATGCTGTGACCAGCACCAGGCAGAACAAACGTCTCTAGATTGGCGGCTGGTGAAAAGAACGGTGCTTCAAATGCTGCCACATTGTCTGCATTCTCGCAGATATTCCCCGTGCAAAAACTGCCATCGTATTGACCAACCGCTAAAAAGACTGGAACGCTAATTTGTTTTGAGGTGTCCGCGAAAATTGCAGCAGCGTTCGTGGCAGCTTCACCCGTCGTCACCGTCTCCTTGGTCGCTTCATCGAGGGCGATGACTTGTGGATCGGCGTTAGGTTCGTAGAACAATCCGCTCCGCGTTCCCGGTTGAGTCGTGAGGTAACCATCCGGCAAATTCTGATTGGCAAAGCGCGGATCGAGCTGTGCCGGATAGAACGAATTGATGAATTGGTTCAACCAATCTAGATTCTGATTGTGCAAAAACCCGCTGAGGATGACTCCAGCAATGTCATTATCCTGACTGGCTACGCCAACAACAGAACCAAACGATCCAGAGGAGAACCCCACAAGCATGATACTCTCTTGTTGCACGCCTCCGATTTGCCCATCCCGCAAGCCTTGCACGACTTGATCGAGGACATAAGTATTGGACGCAACGGTTACTTGGTCGCCAGGAGGATGGGAGCTATTGCCAATTCCGATTCGGTCAAAATTGAAGGTCGCATATCCAGCTTGCGTTAGCGCATCTACGTAAGAGTACTGTTCGGGTTGATAGGGCCAATCCCAGTAGATATGACCGTAAGTCGTTCCTGAGACGAGAACTTGAACTGTGCGATCGCCAAATGGGGATTGACCGCACAATTGACCGTAGATTTCATACTGTTTGGGTTCACCAGGTGCTAGTGCTACCGGCAGTTGCACTTCAGAGCAGCTAACCGAGTCAAGTGTAGCTGCCGAAGCCACATGAGCGGCAATCGGTTGCACGATGCAGGCAGATGCACTAAATAGCGTTATTAGGCTGGTTTTGAGGAATTGCTTCATTGCTGAATGCGATAGCTGCCTTATTTTACTGGCATTTTTGCACTTCTTTATCGCTATCGGTAGAGGACATGCTCAAGGGGAGTTCGCTGATACTAATGTCCAGAAATAGCGATCGGGCGCAACGAAGGAGAAACTCGGTTCACCAAACTCGTTGCTGACAATTTCTGTCACATTTTGCGCCGTACTTGCCTGAACGCGATCGCAATAATCTTCTATCCCACGCACACGATACGTGTACAGCGACACTCCCAAGCAACCCGGTTGCGACTCATGAAATCGCTCCTCTAACTGGATAGAATCTGGGAAGCGAAGGACATAAAGCCTGCCAGAACGGACTGCCTGCCAGTCAGATTTCGACGATCGCGGATCGTCAAACGTTGTTACTATAAACCGTTCATCGGGTTGAAGGTCAAAAATTTGTCGAGCCGCTTCCGAAGATTCATAGGTTGTTTCAGCGTCATCGCGGGTGCGAAGCAATCCCAGGATGTCGTCATAAAACCGCAGCGTTTCTTTAGTATCATCCTGAATCACCATCCCCATGTGGGTAATTTGGCTGGTCTTAAACAGAGCGCTTTCGTTAATCTTCCCGTAATTGGGCAAACTGTAGCCGAACCGCTGGAACAGGACTTGTCGAGTCAACTGTTGCAGCAGCATCATTTCCCGCACGCCAACCGCCGGATCGACAAAGGGACGACTCTTTCTATCTTTGTTGTAGATGATTTCCCAAGACGGAGCAGTGTAGCGCAGTTGCCAACCAGCCGCTACTGCCTCTTCAGCATGATTTAGGACATTCAACATATCAGCGGTTAATGCTGTCGCCCAACGGCTGCCTTTAACCTTCATGGACGCCAGCTTCAACCCCTCATTACTTGGGCTTTCCCAAGCCATTAACCGAATCAAACCGTGGTCGGCATCTTGGTGGTACAGTCGAATCGAGCGTAATGATGAATTGACGCCGTACAACTTTTGAGCGTCTGGTGCAGGTAATTCACCGATCTGACCGATGCAATAGCCAAATTGCTGCCAATATTGAATCTGAGGAATGGGATCGCGAACACCAATGCATACTTCGTAGATGCCTTCGATTGAGGTTGATGGTGCCTGGGTCATCTCAGTTATGAATTGTGAATTATGAATTATGGTGATTTATAGCTGTCGCCATCAAGGTTAGGACAGATTTAATGGCTAAAACAACCACATATTAGTAATAAACCTTCTGCCCTCTGCCTTTTGCCTTTTGCTATAACTGCACGTTAATTGTAAATTGTGTCATCCGGCAGAATTGCTTCTTGCAGGTTAGCGCCTCGGAGATTGACGTCTCTCAGATTTGCGCCTGTTAAATCAGCTTTGCAAAGATTCGCTTTGCTGAGGTTCGCTCCTCGGAGATTAGCTCCTTTCAAGTTCGCTTTGCTGAGGTTCGCTTTAGTCAGGTTAGTCCATCTCAAGTCAGCGAGTTCTAAGTCAGCTTCGCTCAAGTTAGCCCTAACTAGGTAAGCACTACTCAAGTGAGCCAACGTTAAGTTAGCTTCAGTCAGGTCTGCCCCGTACAGGTAAGCTCCAATCAACTCTGCTTCGTGGAGATTCGCTTTGCCCAGGTTCGTATGGCTGAGGTTAGCGGCAACAAGGTTCGCTTCACTGAGGTTAATTCTCAACAGTTTGGCTCCACCTAGATTGGCTTCTCGGAGATTAGATTTTCTCAGGCAAGTTCCGATGAGATTTGCCTCACTCAGATCGGCTCCTCGCAGATTCGCCCCTCGCAGTTCTGCCCCGATCAGATTAGCATAGCTGAGATCGGCTCCTCTCAGGTCAGCTTCGATCAGACGAGCATCGATCAGGGACGCTTCGATCAGGTTAGCCTCGGCCAGGAGGGCTTGTTGCAGATTCGCATTGTTCAGGTTAGCCTTGCTGAGGTCTGCTGCAATGAGAAGGCTTTTGGACAGATCGGCTTTTCTCAGATTAACTCCTCTGAGGTTGGCACCTTTCAAGTTAATCTCTCTGAGTTTAGCTTCGCTCAGGTCTGGTTCTATATCTTGGTTGAGCGTTCTCCACTCTATCCAGCGAATTTCGCCTTTTTCCAGTAGCGCGATATGTTCAAAATTTGCCATTGCCAGGTGTCCTGTGTATAAAATAGGTCGTCCCAATTTTTGACTTTAACCTGACGTTGCCAATAGCAAAACCTAGCTTGTGACGCAGATTGCTAGATTAACGGGCAACAGGGAACGGGGAACAGGCAACAGAGTCAGTTGGGTTACAAAAAAGTTTCTAAAAACTCATCAACAGTTGAAGCCTAGGAACACGGTAGTTCACTTTCATATTCATCCTTTTTATATGGCTATGCAATTAGATAGGGGGAGGTAGGGGCAAAGCATTCTTGCCAGGATTTATTGGGATGAACCGGAAGCTTTGTCCAAGAATGCTTCGCCCTTTCCTGGATTTATCAGCACATCCCTGGAAGGGCGAAGCATTTGCGGATAAAAACCCTGATTTCACTGAGAAATTCGGGCGCAAATGCTGACGCTCGTTCCTCGCTACCGCTTTGCTGCTAGCGCACCATGCTACGCAAACGCTAACGCCCCTACAAACATGAAACTTACAAAAACGGGATGCACTCGGCTATTCTTTGCGATCGCCAATTAGCTGCTGACGACCAATGACATTTTCCATTGTCGCCAATGCTGCCCTGGATGCGGCGAGAATATCTCGTTCCTCTCCGCCTAAATAGAGGCGTCCGAAACTACCAACCGCCTGAACTTGGAGGATATTAATCAAGGCAGCCTTCTCCGCTTCATTCGCGGCTAAAGCTGCGTAGGCCGCAGGCTGAACTTCTAACACGTAAAGGGTTTGTCCTGCCAAAATCAACTGTCCCCGGCGCGTGCGATTAATTAGTTGTGCTTGGTGAGCATCAATATTGCGGATAATTTGGCTAGACACGATCTGTGGCTTGAGGCAGTCCTGTTGGCGGACTCCTAGCGCGTCTAAAATAGCCTTACCCGCTGCTCGCGTCTCGCCTTGTTTGTTGGAATGAACTTCTAGAAGACCGTAAAGTCGTTCAACAAACTGTACCCCTGGTCGAACGACGGCGGCTTTTAGGGCGACATCTGTAATCCGGTTAATCTCGATACCTGGTGAAATTTCAATCCACAGCGACGTATCTCCCGGTAAGGGCAAGAACCCTAGCGCCACAGTTCCAATGTAAGCTGCATGCTGAGGCTGCAAGCTGTCTATAAATACATAACTGCGCAGTTCTACACCCAAGATTCTGTTCTCCGTAGTT
>DATNPC010000008.1:0-5361 GCA_036703375.1 Allocoleopsis sp. | reverse complement strand
GGGCAAAAGTTAGCAGACGCGATCGCCAAGGCTCGTACTCAAATGACTCAACTAGTGGGACTGTAAGGCAATGCTGCAATACCCGATCGCTCAACAGCAGTTCGCATTAAAGCTTCTCGCCGCACTGGGTTGCGGGCTAATGGCTGGAGTCTTCTTCGCCTTTTCAACCTTCGTGATGACTGCCCTTGGCCAACTCCAGCCAGCGCAGGGCATTGCCGCCATGCAATCTATCAACATCAAGGCGATTAATCCGTTGTTTATGACGGTGTTGTTCGGAACGGCCGTGGCTTGTATCTTTCTGGCTGTCCTCTCGCTGTTAAAGTGGCATCAACCTGGTGCTGCCTACTTGCTCCTCGGCAGTCTGCTCTATCTTGTCGGCACAGTAGGCGTGACAATCGCATTCAATGTGCCGCTCAACGATGCGCTGGCAACTGTTCGGCCGGACAGTACTGACGGCGCAAACCTATGGACTCGCTATCTTGCCAATTGGACGTTTTGGAATCATGTCCGGACGGTAGCGGCGCTTGCCGCAGCGGCGTCAATCACCATTGCGCTGTGCGAGCGATCGGCGCAATAGTCTCATTTTAGGACTTACGCAGGCACGCTAGATATAGCGGTATAGGAGCTGACGATCCCTAAGCAGAAGAAGATAAACAAGTGTACTAACCTCAAGTCGAGGTAGAGATTTAACATCAGGTTTCATTTAGTAAGCTAGATTACTGTTAGCAAGAAAAACATAGCATTTTGGTGCCACTATAAACGCTATTTACAGCTCACGTATTAGCAACCGATCGGAGAACTGTGTTAAGACTAATGGTGCTTGCTGAAAAACCCTGCTACTGCTTTTCTATGACGTACAGATGGCAATGAGGCTATCCTTCTCACAACTAAAAATGATATTCAGGACTTTGCCTGTGTGTTGGCTAACTCTCAGCTTTTTTGGGTACGCCATGATGAGCTTTATTCAGTCTCCACGCTCATTTAAATTAGTAGCCTTAATTGCATCGCTAGTATGGCCTTTAACAGGCTTGTTAGCGGAAACAAGAGCTGTCATTGTACTTGCTTGCCTATTAGGTCTTTGGATTTTGAATTTGCTTTTTTGTTTGACTACAATCCCTAAAAATGCAGAAATTACATTTTGGGTCGGGGGATGGGCATTAGTCGTAATTTGGGGTTTGATTGAGGCAGGAAGCGCTTTATCAAAGTCTTTTATTCAGCCTCACGTTTTTCTGATTCTAGCTACTACCTCCTGGTTAGGGCTACAGTTTGGTTGGTTAGTTGCTCAAATAGTTATGTTGCTTCAACTAATCGTCTAACGTTTTTCTTGATAAATTTTAGAGATGAAAATATTGCTTAATAAAATCTTAGTATGCAGCTACTTCAAAATATATGACGTGTTTTTTTATAGTACTAATTCTTGTTAGTTTTTTAGTTTTTTTATTGATTGGGTTTGCCGGGGTAAAAAACGAAAGTATTCAGGTATTTCCAGTGGCTCGAAAAATAGAGTTTCCTGAAATACGTGAAGTACCTATGCCAGGAGATGTTAAGTCGATAGCAGCAACTTTAAGGGTAATTAATTTACTAGAAAATGAACTTCGACACGAAATTCATATTGATAGTCCTATCGAACAGGCTCAAGGCGTCATGAATATAAATAGATTTACCTGTAAATTGGTAAACAATGGAAACTATAATAGTCAAGCGATTTCATTATCCTATGAGACCTATGTATCAAAAGGAACTGCCCATAATCATGTAAACTTTCTGGACTGCAAAATTACTAAAGAAGATTTAAACAATTGTATTCAAATAACATGGAACACTTATATCGAATATAAGGCTAGAAAAGTTACAAATTTAACAGTATCAGCATCTGACATAGAAAATCCTGGTTTTTATGATGATTATTGTCGATTAGAATTCTAAACTGTTAGGCATTTGAGGAATCTCTACAGTACTCTCATTAACATAATGAAACTTACACCTAACAATAGCACCTCTGCTGAGTTCTCCAACCATTTACCAACTGAAACACCAATGGCTTTATGATTGCTTGATTGAAGAGCTCAAACATCCGTCTATTCGTATCCAGCTTGTTTGACCCTACTCTACATCTAGCGTCTTTGCGTAAGTCCTGATTTTAACCTTCACGCGATCGCACTTTTCTCTCGCTCCAGCCAAGCCCTCATCTTACCCGGATTGAGCAACCCGTAGGGATCGACCATTTCTTTAAATTTCAACTGCTCGACATTCACGGTTTTCATGCCGCCATCTTCCAATATGTAGGTGTGAGGATTGGCGATCGAGGCACCTTGCTCTTCGTGATAGCGAATAATGTCATTAAGCCGTTCTTCCGTTGTATAGCGAACGATTTGTAAGGCTGCGGGCATCGCTTGCCCATTCGATCGCAAAAATTCCAAATGCATCATCACTTCATCGCCAAAGTGGTGATACATTTTCTCGACTCGGTCGAGGGTATAAAGGAACGTTTGTAAATAGGTGAGAGTTGGGTCAATGCTACGGGCGTGTAGCGTGGTATGATTCCAAGTGAACTCTGCTAAGCTGGTACCTCTGCTGGCTTCTTGGGCAGTTTTCTGATAGGTAATTTGACCGCCATACTCGCGCACTAAATCCTGGAACGGTTCTAGGCAACTCTCTGCAATCATTAGTAAAGCGCAGTGTTTACCGTCAGGAAGGTAGTTTTTCAAGGCAATGAAATAGGACGGAATCGGCCAAGCATGGATGCTGATGAGTTTTTTCATCAAACCATCGGCATTACCCAGGGCTTGACCGAAGCGTGCGGCAGTCATGAAGTCGTCAAAGGTGACAATCAGTTCTGCCCAGGCATAAGCAGGACTGAGAGGAATTTCTAATTCGGTGATAATGCCATTGGTGCCGTAGGCATGATTGACCTTCTGCACGTCATCTCCGCGTAATTCAATGACGTGCGGTTCATCTTCCAGGGTGACGACGCGGACGGCGTGGAGATTTCCGCGATCGCGCAATTGTCCGTAAGTAATCGAACCAATTCCCCCACTCCCTCCAGCAATAAAGCCGCCAATCGTTGCCGTGCGGTACGTTGAAGGTGCCATCCGCATTTCCCAACCCGTCACCCGTGCCTGTTTATCAAACGCCGCGAGTTTTACCCCAGGCTCTACGCACGCTAGTCCTGGTTTAATCCAGCGAATGGCATTCATCCGGGTAGTATCGAGAATTACACCTCCGTTGAGTGGTATACATTGCCCGTAGTTGCCCGTACCTGCGCCGCGTACTGTGAGCGGCACCTTGTACTTCACACAAACGGCTGCCACGCGCAGAACTTCTGCCTCATTGAGGGGACGAACCACCAAATCCCCTCGTTTATCAGCTAGCTTAGGTTGGAGGACTGGACTGAAGTGGTAGTAGTCCAGAGACAGCTTGGCAATCTGGGTTGGCTCGGTGATGATTTCTATCCCAGTCAGTTCCGAGACTAGAGCCTCCCAATCAAAGGGTTTAAGGCTAGTGGAAGTCATGGTTCGTTACTGCTTAGCTCAAACCCCAGTCTAAACTGATTGCGATCGCTTCTTGAAGGCAATTAAGGTGCGACTCAGTTTATAGCCCATTGCCAATCAGGATGAACGGTGCCCAGTAGTAGGGATGACTGAGACGGTTAGCAACTTGCCGAGATAGGTTCTTGCGAATGCGTTGCTGCAAGCCAATACCTCTTTGCCCCTCCAAGGCTGTGTAATCTCCGGTAATCAGGGCAATTTGAGCTTGGCGAAGGGCTTCGGCTTTGGTTGTATTGCTGTTTTCTAAAGCCGTGTAGAAACTATCCATTAATGCCTGAGTGCCGCCGTCAGAAACTGACCAGAGAGATGCGATCGCAGCTCTTGCTCCGGCCTGTTGCATCTGGTAGCCTAAACCGAGAATCTCTTCACCGTTACCCAATTTTCCGCCCAATCCGGTTTCACAAGCAGAAAGTACCACCAAATCGACGTTCTTGAGGCTCCATTTTTGGATATCTCGAAGAGTAATGCGTTCTCCATTGCCAAACAGAATAAATGAATCGTCCGGTGTCCCCACAACGAATGCCGCATGAGTGGCAAGATGCACGACCGTGTAGTCATCCATTTTGGGAACGGTGACTTCGGGGGTGAAGGCTCTGTCGATGAATTTGGTGGTACTGGGAATAGTCTGGGCTAAATTCTCCACCTCGGTTCCCGCAAAGGGCAACCCGGAAAAGTCAAAAGATTCTCCACCAACCGTAAAGCTGTAGTGTCCGGTGGCAAAAGCTCCGGCTAAGACTTGCATCTTGGGTTGGGGTTTGGTGTTGAGGTCGGTAAGGGATGCGGCAGTAATATTATTGATGCGGTAGCGTTGCACTAACCATTGTTGCCCGTCGTGTAAAGCAGCTAGGGGAATGTAACGCAGTTGTCCATCGGGGGCGTAAATAATCGTTTGAGCGCCTGCGGCCTTGAGGTCGGCTTCTAGGGGTTTAATTAGCCAGTTGTAGAGTTGTTGTGCGGACGGTTTGGCGTCGGATGCGGGGTTTTGTAAGGCGCTGCGGAAAGCGACAATTGTCTGGTTGAGTTGTTTCTTTGGAACTTGGACGCTACGCCGAATCGGGGGAGAGTCGGGAGTAGTGAGGATGAGTTCGATGCGATCGTCCAGAATTAAGGGGTAGAGGAGGACTGCTTTTTGTTGCAGATTTTTGAGGTTGTCTTGTAGGGCGTTGAAGTTTCCCATCTGTAGCAGCAAATCCTGAGATAGGGTTTCGGGCCTTCGCTGTGTCACCAGTGCTAGCACTTCTTGACTTCGGGTGAAGTTGTTGAAGTCCTTCCTAATCGTTTCTTGGGCTTTCACCAATTGGGCGATACGCTGTTCTTGAGCAGGGGTGAGGGTGCCGTTTTGTTGTTTAAGCTGTCGTAGTTGGGTGAGTTCTTTGCCAATTTCTACCGCTTTGTTGAGGATTGTTTGATAGCTCGTCCACGTCTTTTGCTCGGGTGGGAGATTGGGCAATCCTTGAGCGGTATTGTTATTGCCGCGCACGTTGCTCAGGTAATCGTTGAGTTCTTGGACTTTGAGGAGGTCAAGGACTCGTTGTGCTTCGAGGACTCGGTCTTGTTTGAGGAGGAGGTCAGCGAGACGACGATATCTCTCTGCAACGGTTTCGATGAATGACTGTTGTTGTTCAATGGGCAGTACCCGTAATTCTTTGCGAATTGCCTCAGTGACATTGACGGATTGCTTGAGGAAAACAATCGCTAACTCTGGCTGGTTTTGTGCCTCTAGGAGGAAACTAATATTGCTGAGGTTTGTTCCTTCCACCACCTTGTCACCAATTTCTTCGACAATGGCTAGCGCTTGCTGAAAAAATTCCAA
>DATNPC010000007.1:0-7137 GCA_036703375.1 Allocoleopsis sp. | reverse complement strand
TAGGTGGTTGGTACTAACCCAACAACACGCGACCACGCCCCACTGCTACCCTTGACCTTGATCGGAAAGCACAAAATAGTACTACCAACAGACGGCAGTTTATCTAAATTAGTGAGCTTTTCAATTTGGCTGTACTTTCTTTTGATTCCGGCAAAATGCGCCGGCCACAACCGTTTTGGATCTTGGACGGTTGCCCACTCATCGCCAATGACTGGATAGGGTCGATCTAAGCTCCAAGCATCTGTGCCAATCACTCGTACACCTCGATCGGTGAGATAAAGAACTGCCTCTTCTCCCAGTCCACATCCGTAGCTAAAGAATTCTTCTGTTCCCCAAACTGCATCTGCCCCAGTACGAAAGAGAACGATTTCGCCGGGAGAGATCGTATGGTCTAGATTTTTCAGGCGCTCTTCAATCTCTCGCTGTGTCACCAAATACCCTGTGGGTAAATCTGACACATCTAAAACAACTGCTTGGCCAATAAACCAGTGCAACGGTATTTCATCGATTGTCCAAGCGGCTTCTCCTTCAGAAGTCGGAGCGTAGTGCCAGGGTGCATCCAGATGTGTACTGGCATGCGTTGAAGCTTCGACAATCTCACCGGCAAAACCCAATCCAGCAGGAAGGGCAGTTGATGGAATGCCAAACATAAATTGCCACATCTCAGCGCATTCTTCATGGGAGATATGCTGCACGCGAGGTGGAGTTGGTTCACTCGCAGTTGGTTCAAGGGGACGACTCAGATCGATGAGTTGAACTCGCTGCCCCAAAAGCTCAACAATATCTCCATTGTTCAAGACAAATCACTCCTGGCAAATTCACAGTTGAGAATGCATTGTCTCACAAGCATTAACAACCTCCTCATCGATTGTCCTTCAGGGATTATCTCTCAAAAATGAAATTGAGATTAAATTCTGTTCTATTCTTAGGTATATATGGATACTAACCCATTAGATAGACGGAATTTTTGACTTTAAAGGTTTAGTCTGAATCCAGGAATTTATCGTAACAGCTATTCGGTCTTGTCAAATTAACAGCTTAACCAACCTCTTCCACAAAGAAGGACGAATTTTCATCCGCTCTAGCCAGAGAGGAAACACTACTATTAAAAATAGTGTCAGACTTTAAAAGCAACAACAGTCAATGGCAAAATCTAACCAACGGTGCTCCCAGAGCGGTGTTACTTGCCGCTGCACTATTCGTTATTTATAGACTTTTGCCTGTCTGGGAGATAATAGCCGTTGCCACACTGATAGGATTAGCGCTTAGAACACTTTTACAAGGTTTGCAGAAGATTGTCAAAGTACGCTGGCTAGCGGTGTTGTTACTGATAGCGCTGATAGCAGGATTTTTGGTTTTTCTTGCCCTTGTCATTATTCCTAGTCTGCTCAAAGAAGCTCAAACTCTACTTTCAGCATTACCTGTATATCTAGACTCGTTAATAGCGCTCTCCCAAAAGTGGCACCAACAGGTGAGTTTTGTTCCCGATCTTTCTCAAGGTTTAGTGCAACTGAGGAGCCTTATCTCCGGAATCATCGGCTCATTTCCCTTATTCTTGCAACAAGCATTCGGCATAACACTTCAGGCGGCTGGTACACTAATTCTAGGTATTTACATTGCCTATGACCCTGATGCAATAGTAAGAGGACTTCTCCGACTGGTACCCCGTAAATATCATAAGAGAATTAGAAAGTCGATCCAAGCCACTAAGGTAAGACTTCGGGGTTGGCTTTTCGGTACGGGAATTGCCATGCTGTTTCTAGGTGTAGGAGCAACTCTTGGACTCTGGGCTTTAGGAGTTCCCTTGTTTCTTCCATTTGGGATAATTGCTGGTATTTTTGAAATTATTCCTTACTTTGGTTCGATTGTCGGTACATTCCTTCCAGCCCTAGTAGCCCTGGCTATTTCACCGTTAAAATTAATATATGTTTTAGGTTTATTTCTGGCTTTGAATCAAGTGGATGCTCATATCGTTCAGCCTATTGTTATGGGCAAACAGGTACATTTGCATCCAGTCATGATCATTATTACCTTTCTCATTATGGGAGAATTGTTAGGGTTTATAGGTGTACTTCTAGCAGTTCCTACTGCTGCTGTTATTGTCACTCTGGTAGACGAGTTTACACCTAAAGAGCCTCCTCGTGAGGCGCATACTGTTAATAGTTCTCTTCCGAGTCAGGTTGATAAAAAGTAGCAGAGATGAAGTATTGGCAATAAATTTTACTCAGAGTTGCATAAAATAAAATTGGCATGAAATTGCCCTCTTCCATCATTCAGAACCACTTACTACTCCATCAGTTAGAGGTAAGTATACCTGCAAGTGATTAAGGTTAAGGTGAGTATAACTTCAATGGCTTGATATTTATCGCAATTACTACAGACTAACTTCAAAGGGGAGCTGATGGATTCTGCCTCAGGTAAGAAAACAATATTTGCAGCTACTGCGGCAAATGTAGCGATCGCAATTACCAAATTCATCGCTGCTGCTATTACTGGCAGTTCAGCTATGCTGTCGGAAGGCATCCATTCAACCGTGGATACTGCTAACGAACTGCTACTGCTGTTAGGCATTCACCTCAGCAAAAAGCCACCTGATGCAAACCATCCATTTGGTCACGGTCAAGAACTCTATTTCTGGTCGTTAATCGTAGCTATCCTAGTCTTCTCCGTCGGGGGTGGCATGTCCATTTATGAGGGCATTTCGCACTTGCTCCACCCACATCCTTTAGAAGACCCGATGTGGAACTATATTGTACTGGGCATGGCAATAGTTTTTGAGGGCTTTTCCTGGAGCGTTGCTTGGAAGGAATTCCAACCCCAGAAGGGTAAACAGAGTACTTGGCAGGCGATTCGCACGAGCAAAGACCCGACCATTTTTACAGTATTGTTTGAAGACTCAGCCGCACTTTTAGGTCTTATTGTTGCCTTTCTCGGCGTTTTTTTCGGACATTTGTTCAACAATCCGTACTTAGACGGTACGGCTTCCATTGTCATTGGTTTGATTCTGGCAGTTATCGCCGTACTGTTGGCTTATGAGAGTCGAGGGCTGTTGTTAGGCGAAAGCGCGAATAGTTCCACTGTAGCGAGTATTCGAGAGATAGCCACAAGCGATCCAGCCGTGGAAGGAGTCATGCGCGTGCTAACCATGCATTTGGGACCACACGAAATTTTACTTAACTTAGAGATTCAATTCCATAAAACCCTTTCAGCGGAAGAAGTCGCCTCCGCAGTAGAGCGCATAGAAAAGGCAATCTGTAAAACACATCCCGATATCAAGAATATTTTCATTGAAGCTCAGTCTCTAACCGCTAATCGCAAGGGAGCTAAAAGTCCTGATTAAAAATCCTGAACTTAGATTCTTTCAATAAGCTGTTAAGCATTTAATTGACTGGTTGATGCTGACGGGGAAACTGGGTGACAGGGAGATAGGGAGAGGGATTGATGGTTTTTACCAAAATCTGAAAGTATGCGATTTAAATGCACATCAGCTTATGCAACCTATTAGGCGGCTGACTGATTGATAACTTTCAACATTTGATTACCACCTTTTTGAAATTCGTAAGCGACTGGTTGAATTTGCACGTTAAAACCTTGACTGGATAACTCCTGAATAATTGAATCAACGTAGGGGGATGGCTCCCCGGTGAGTTGAATCAACGGGAAAATCCGAATCTCTGTAGAGATTCGCAAGAGTTCATAGATTGAAGCAATATGAAACTCAAGCGATAGATGCTCTGAATACAAAAATAGTAAATGAGAACACAAACATAATTCAAATTGGCGATCGGCTAAATCTAACTGCGGTAGTGACTGGGATAGATAACGTCCTTCATACTTACCAGTTTCATAATCCAATAAAAAATTTTCCATTGCCGCGAGACGAGCTTGACCAAGTTCATCAGCATCTCGGAAATTTTTCCAAATATAGCGATTGGGATTTTGCTTCACCTGTGAGATAACTAGATCGTAGGTAGTCTGAATCCTCTGCTTAATTTGCTCAGCGGAAAATTGGTAAATCGGATCTATAGAGACTACAGAATATCCTTTTTTTGTCATTTCGGCATTGAAGCTAGCTGGGCCATCACCACAGCCAAGGATTTTTGCGTTTAAATCGGCTTCCGATAGAGCGAACATCAACTGATATTCTTTTAGTGTTCTACCCCAAGGCACAACTTCATTGAGCTTCATGGTTTAATCTATAGCAATCGGCAGTCAGCTTTCAGCGGTCAGCTAATAGGCTAGACCGGGAAAACTCTTTTTTAAGAGTAATCCGAGCGTTTCAGCAGTGAAAGTCATTAATCCCAAATTCTCTCGACTAAGTTCTCACTTCAGAAATAGGCTTGACTTGAATGGGTAAAGGAATTTGAGGATAAGATTGCTGAATTTTCAGCATCGTTTGAATTGCTTTTGCTTTGTCACTGATGACCATCGTTAAAGACTGCTGGGTAAGAATTTCAGCCACAATTCGGGCAGCTTGTTCACTTTTTTGTGCCTCTTGCTCTAGAAACGCGAATACTCGTTGCTTCGCAACGCGACCTCGATTGACCTGACACAGTACTGTAGTAAAGTAAGGGGTGAGTTCTCGCAAGCGATCGCAATTATCCACAGCATAGTTTTCCAAGTAGTTCGTGGCAAAGAGCTGCATATCCGCTGAGGGGTGTTCGCTGAATTTGAGTAGATAGTCTTGACCATAACTTTCTCGAAACGTGCGAGTGACTAAATCTCGGCCAAACTGGCGCACATCATCCCGAATGCTATCGCAGATGCTGACCATTACGTCTGGCGTCCAATCTTCAAGCATGAAGCGAGTATTAAACACTTGCCGTGCAAATTCTCGCGAATCATCCCACTTCGCCTCAAGCAAGCGCACTGCCGATCGCATTTCGCGATCGTTACTGCGGATTCGATCTAAAATTTGTAAGAACATTGCTCGTGCCGCCTCTCGCACAGAGAGGATTTCGTGACTGGCAAGCTTGACAATGTCAGCCGTCTCGAATTCATGCGTCCAGCGATCGCAATTTTCACTCAGCACCAAACCTCCCAATTCTTGTGCAGGTGAAGACTTGGCTTTGAGTAATTGCAACGCTGTCTCTCTGGCAATACCGGTCATCCATACCGGTAAGTCTTCCCGCAACACTTGCAATACATCGCTGTGAACGCCTTCGTACTGCTCCTTTCTCAACAAAACACCAATTAATTGTGTAGCCAGTTGGGTCACAAATTCTGGATGTTCTGTTGCCAGTCGCCGGATAACGGGACGGATAGCATGCCGCATATCTGGCAATTCATGAGTTGCCATTGCTAACAATAATTCATGGCGTTGCAGCAGTCGTTCATCCGGCAACTGACCAAAAATTCTCACGCCAATTCCACGTATTGACTCATAAGGAGAGGCAAGCAGGGATTCAATTAATTCCGGCGGCAGGTCAATCGCTGGAGTTTCATGATTGAGCAAAATTCTTGCCCCTAATTCTTGGATTTCAGGCATTGGGTGTCGCAAAAGATCGAGGACAATACCCATGCCTAACGTTCGCAGTTGGGGCGTGAAACTAATCAGCAAGGTTTCAGCAATCTCTTTAGCTATCTCTCCTTCTAGCCCTCGCTGTGAGGATAGATGCAGCAATTCTGCAATAATTCGCCCAATCATTACTCTAGCTGTTGCATCGCTTAAAATTGAGGAACTTAACAGCCTACGGGCAAAGGCACGAGTATCGCTATATTGACTAGTAATTAGATTAACAATGAAGTTACTATCTGCTAAGAAGAATTCGCGCTTTTGTTCAATCCATTGATGTGCCTGAGTACGCCCTGGTTGATACAAACAGTTAGCCAGTGCCATTACCAAGTCTAGATGAGGATGATTCGAGTTGTAACGCTCCTTCGCCAATTCAAAACCGAGTGCAACTGTCGCTTCGTAGGGTTTATTAATCAGTTGAATAACCGTATCAATATCAATTTCTCTACAGAATTGCTGACAGACGCGCAACGCTTTTGCCGCAAACTGATGAACGGGTTTGCAGTGACTTTCTAATAGCAGTCGTAACAATGCATCCGGTCGTTGTTCCCAAAGCTCGGGAAATGCTTCCTCTCTGACTTCGGGTGCTGGTTCTCCAGGTTTATAGCCTTCCCGACACCGCCATGCTTTGGAACTGGGCATCAAAACATAGCGCGGACTATTGCTGTAGAGAATGTGGTTAAAGGGGATGTAATTCGCATAAGCATCCCAGTCCACTTCCTGGTAATGATATTGACGAGTATCCCAATTGTAGCCACCAAACCTTGAGTGTTTGACTTGTACTGCATCAGCATCCGAATACTGAAGGAGAAAGCCGACTGCCATATTCACGTAATCCCGGTCGCTATCTTCACCTAATTGCTTGAGGGTACGCCACACCCGACGAATCAGGTATTCACGAGTGACGCGAGTGTAGGCTAGTCCTTGCAATGCTTGTTTGTACTCCGGATTTTCCAACCTTTCGTACTTGTACGTCGCATAGTCATAGCTGTAGTTATACTTGCTAACGTATCCACCCGTTGGTAGATAGATATTGCCCCAACGGTCAACACGGCACTGAGTTGGCTCTTTTTCAAAGCGATAGCCTAGGAGGCCAAAGACTTCGCCATCTCGTCGATACTCGGCAATTTTAAAGATGTGGCGAATCTGTTTAAAGGAGTTGAAGCTGAAGGGGGCAGTCCGTAAGATATCGATTACAGCTGGGCGAACCTGCTCGTTATTTATTTGGTAGATGGTATCGAGAACGGCAAAATGACCTGGATTCTCGCTGTTGAGGTAGGTGCGTAAGGCGTTAGCAAAGTCGGTTGAACTGCCATTTTGGGCAAGAGAATGCAAGTCTGAGGGGAGTTGGCTTATCTTCTCAGAACGCAACTGTGCCTGCGTCTGTTCATCTGAGAGTTTTAGTAAGGCGTCAAAGGCAATCCGCTGTACGAATTCTGGAGTTGAGGCGTTTTCCAAAAAGTCTCTGAGGACGGGAATAGTACTTTCATCGCCACACCAGCCCAAAGCCCAAGCAATGCAATAATCTCTTAAGGGTTCACCCGTGCCAACGAGTTGGACGAGTAAGGGTGTAGCTTGCTTAATTTTTAGCTCACCTGTCCGCCAAATTGCTCGTTCTAGCG
>DATNPC010000006.1:0-5365 GCA_036703375.1 Allocoleopsis sp. | reverse complement strand
TTTGTCATAACTGCCACTGACAATCTGCTTGCCATCGGGACTAAACGCCACAGAAGAGACCGCTTCCTCATGCCCGGTTAAGGGTTGTCCAATCAGCTTGCCGGTCGTGGCATCCCACAGCCGCACGCTTTTGTCCCTACTGCCACTGACAATCCGCTTGCCATCCGGACTAAATGCCACAGAATAGACAAAATCTTTATGCCCCGTTAAGGGTTGTCCAATCGGCTTTCCGGTCGTGGCATCCCACAGCCGCACGGTTTTGTCTCTACTGCCACTGACAATCCGCTTGCCATCGGGACTAAACGCCACAGATAAGACCCCATATCTATGCCCCGTTAAGGGTAGTCCAATGGGTTTTCCCGTCGTGGCATCCCACAGGCGCAAGGTATTGTCTTCACTGCCACTGACAATCCGCTTGCCATCCGGACTAAACGCCACAGAAGAAACCCCAGATTTATGCCCTGTTAAGGGTTGTTCCATCGGCTTTCCGGTCGTGGCATCCCACAGGCGCACGGTTTTGTCATAACTGCCACTGACAATCTGCTTGCCATCGGGACTAAACGCCACAGAAGAGACCGCTTCCTCATGCCCGGTTAAGGGTTGTCCAATCAGCTTGCCGGTCGTGGCATCCCACAGCCGCACGGTTTTGTCCCTACTGCCACTGACAATCCGCTTGCCATCGGGACTAAATGCCACAGAATAGACAAAATCTTTATGCCCCGTTAAGGGTTGTCCAATCGGCTTTCCCGTCGTGGCATCCCACAGGCGCACGGTTTTGTCTCCACTGCCACTGACAATCCGCTTACCATCGGGACTAAATGCCACAGAATTGACGTCTTGTGTATGCTGCAACTGATTCTGTTCTTTGTTGACCCGAATAACATCCAACAGGCTGCCTTGAACAGAAGCTGACAGCGGATAATTGGGAAACTTTACGAAAGCTGACTGGTTCCAGCCAAAAGCAGCAATGGCATTGACTTGCGCCTCGACAGGCTGGGATGAGAGTTGTAGTTCCGCTGTTGCTGCCAGTTGCTCCACCTGGTTGCGCTGCACTTGTTGTAACTGATAAACGGCAAAGAGCGTTGAACTCGTTGTCAGAACTAGACCTGTACTCAGTACCCCAACCAAACGCTGTCGCTGCTGTTTTCGCTCCTTCTGGGCTTTTTCGGCGGCTTGTTTTTGGGCGTTCTCTGCCTCTAGAGAAGCGTTAAAAAACTCCATTTGCAGCGGAGTCATGTCATCACCAGCACGCTGATGGTAGCGTCTGAGCAAATCCAAATCGGGAGGACGCCAAAGAGTCCCCTCTGGACGACCATTCTCATTCCAATGCTCAGTAGCTTCATCCAGACGCCGCCCAAAGCGAATGTCACTGCGGCTACTATCAAGCCATTGCTGTAACTGCTGCCAGTGCTCGAACAACGCCTCATGAGTTACTTCGGCTGTCTCTGCATTGGCATTAGCGGCTAGAGTAATCAGCCGCGCACCTGGTGCAGAAAACCGGGCAATGACCTGTTTGACCTGCTCTGGTGTATCCCGCTGTGAGACGATTTTCTGAATTTCCGTGCGACGCCGCGTGTCTTTCGTTCCTTCCCCCAGTTGCACCAGTCCCAGAAATACTCGTCGGGCAATGTCCTTCTCTTCATCAGAAGTCAGGCTGTCATAAATGCGTTGTGCTTCCCCCGCTAATGCGCCACCCACACCGCCGATATTTTTAAGTGTCTCAGATGGTTCCTTCCCCTCGGTCAACCCTTCCCAGATGCGGGTTAAGGCAAATTGAAGTAAGGGCAAAGCCCCCTCCCGCCCTTGGGTCTGCTCGATCAGCAGTTCAACCGTTGCTTCATCCAGGGGATGACCAGCCAGTTCAGCCGGTTGACGAATCGCTTGCCGCAGTTCTTCTTCATCCATTGTCGGCACCAGGAATCCCTGCTGTGCAAACAGTCGATTCAAGACGGGATGCTTCTGGGTTTCTCCCAAAAAGTCACTGCGTAACGTCACAATAACAGAGACGTGTCGGGAGCGTGAGCTTGCCCCTGTGAGCAAGTTACCAATAAAGGCGCCCCGTTCCGCCAGATTCTCACACAGAGAGTAGACCTCTTCAAACTGGTCTACCAGCACAATTAGGGGGGATATAGCAATGTCAGGTAGTATGTCTGCAATCCGGCGCAAGCCATCGTACTCTCCACCATCGTTCGCCTGCTTCAATTCTCCAGCAAACTCGCGAGTCTTAGCGACAGGTGTAGGGTCATCAGTTGCCACCCGTGCCAGCACACTCGCCAATGCTTCTAGAGGATGGGTTCCCGGTACCAGCACCGCTACCCGTGCCTGAGCATATCCCGGAAGGGGTCGTCGTGCTAACTCTGGAATCAGTCCAGCCCGTGCTAGGGACGATTTTCCTGAACCCGATGGGCCGTAAATGGGTAGCAGTCGGATGGTAGAATCGCCCTCGTGCAGGTCACGAAATTTATTCCACAACTGCTCGATTTGCTTAGACCGTCCGAAGAAGCGTGAGCCGTCTGTCTCCTGAAACGCTAGCAAACCTTTGTAGGGATTCGGCCCAATTTCCCCGACTTTGGCGGATGGTTCTTCTGCGATCGGACGCTCAATTTGGTATTGGTAAATAACAACCCGATTCCCATCTCCCGAAATAATCGCGCTGCCGTTGGCATTCTTCTCAATCCTGATGCCACCACTCCCGAAGTCAATCGACTCGGCTTGACCAATTTGACCAATTTGCTTAGCGCTATCACCTGCCTTCTGGGTATTTTGGTTGTCCATGACCTAAGCTGCACCGCTATAGACTTATATCCCTGGCTTGACCAATCTGACCAATCTGTTTAGCGTTATCACCCGCTGTTTGAGTGTTTTTACCCTGCAAATTGATATTCGTAACACTTGAGGACTCTGAGGAATCTGGCTCCATAATTTTGGCGAGTTCTGCGGCTAAATCCGGGTTTTCCTGGAGTAATGCCTCCAACTCTTCCTGCAAAACTGAAATCCGTGCTTGGCTATCTGGCTTGGCTACCACCTGCCCAACAGCTACCTTCGCCTCTTCTTTTGCCTCAACTTTCGGCCCCAGTTTTGACCAAATCGCCTTGGCTTTTTCCCAACTATCAGCCCCAAACTTCTTCGCCGCTTCTTCTGCTGCTTTTGCACCTAAATTGCTCAGGAAGGGTAGAAATGGAGCTAGGAATGTAGTGAGTAGGGCAATATCCATAAATAGTTTTCTCTTAAAGTTGATGTGGTTATCTACAGCATTTTCTACTCTAGTGAGGTGCAGTAACAGCAATGAGTGAACCAGCCTTATCCCATTACTTTTACCTCATTAGCTTGGAAAACGCTGTATAACCTTTCTCGATTGGATGCGGGACATCTGTAAGAGCGCCCCTACATCTGCATCTATCGCACACAACTGAGAACCGCTATAGGTTAATAGCTCAAAACGCATTACAGAAAACACCCCTTTTTTAGGAATGTTTTCATCAGTCGCATCTCTTATATCATGTCGGTAAGAGAAAGGCAGCAGGGTGGCTGCTCCTCTGCTATCGTGAAAGTCGTTTAGTTGCGTCAATCTCGACAATTACGAAGCGCTTACTATACCCGATCGCTTGATTGGAGCGATCGCATAAATCCTCTAAATAGTCCCGGTTGCTTAAGAGGAAAAGCATCGCCCTAGACTTGGTTTTACACCACGGTTCGACGAATATATTTAAGCCAGACCAATACAGCCCAGTGTCGTTGTTAAACACTACAATAGATGCCATTTGCATTCAGCTATCATGAAAGGTACCTCATGAGGTGCAAATTGATTGAGGAACCCCCCGTGCTAGTTCGTGGTTGGATGTCGCACGGGGGTAAAATTTTAGGCGGCTAGTTCCTGCCGTAGCTTGGCGAAGTTCTCTAAGAATTCCCGGTGAATCCCCAGGTCGATCGCAAGTCCCCGAATCTGTGCATAGATTCGCTCTTGTAGTTCTGCCTCAAAGTCTGGCTCAATGCCAGCAAGTAGGGCATCGATGTCCTGTGCCAGTTTGCACAAATCAGATAGGTTTTCTTGAGTAATGTTCATTGTGGTTGGATGTCTCATTACTGTACTAGCTTATCATGTTACATGTTAAATTAACAGGTTACATGCTAGGATTTCTTTAGAGAGTTGGCATGTAACAAGATGGCAGAAAGGACTGAACTACTGGGCAGAGCTGTTGAGAAGGGCAAGAAAGGATTTATCAGTACCCATAGCGAACCACGGGGAGAAGCGATCGCACTCCGCTTACCAATCTCACTTGATGAAAAAGTTAGAGCTGCTGCTGGATGGACACCAGTTGAAGGTGATGACAAAGACCCAGAGGTAAAGCTTCGCAAACAGTACAACAACTCCAAGCTTCGCAAGTGGCTTGAGTCTGCGTTGAGTGCGGCTGTTGAGGATGGCGGGGAAACTTTAACTAAAGTTGAGCCTGAAACTACTGCTCAACCTGGAGCTGAACTATCACCTTTAGTGCTGGATGCAATTAACGATTCTCTAGAAAAAAAGAGGATAGCGATCGCACGAGAGCGCAAAGCAAAACCCCCCAACCAGAAATTGATTGAGGAGTGGGAAGCTGAGATAGAAGAACTAGAACGGTTTCTCTAGGCGTTTAGTTGCGTCAATGGGGACTATCTCTAAGCGGTTCATCTTAATCGCCTTGTTGGTGTTGTAAACAAGATTTTCCACGTATTCACTACCAGGAAGAAACAGAAAGCAGCGCCGCTTAGTACTCCAGTAAGGATAGATAAGGCTAGCCCAGTACTTGCCAGTATTGCGATCGCGAACTGTCCAGCGAGTATTTTTCTGCTTCACTTCCCAGGCTCTGATGGTTGCGATTGCTTTCTCAAGTCCGGGAATCATCTCCTTGCAGAATGCACACTTACCCTTCTTGTGGTCGAGATAGAGACGGTATGGGTGGGAATCATCAATTAAGTGAAGAAGCGATCGCCAGCCATATTTCTGAATCAATTCGTCCATCTCTGCGTTGCAATAGTCGTCCAGTATTGAGTCTGTGTACTGGCGTTGCAATCTCTGAATCGTTTCTAGATAGGTTTCCTGCATGTGGTTGGATGAACACGTTACATGTTAATTTTATCATGTAACATGCTCAGAGTCTTTTTCTAAGCGGCTAGAGCCGCTCGGTATCGGTGGGTAGCTAATCACACACAGCGGCAATATTTTACCCCTTTAACACTCCCTGCCTAGGGCTTCGCGAGTCGGTCTTGAGGTTGCTTCGCGTTTTTTAATTGGCTCCGCTAACGCTACGCATACCGACCCTAGACAGGGTTCAATCCCAGTAAGAAGAGTAATTGCCAGGGGTAGCCGAGCCTTGTTGTGTTTGGTTTG
>DATNPC010000005.1:0-4046 GCA_036703375.1 Allocoleopsis sp. | reverse complement strand
TCTGAATTTGGCCAACCTGAAGCTTCTCTCAATTAAAATTAAAGGGTCATTCTGTGCTAGACCAACAGTACGTAGTGAACTCACCCCCCCATAACGCTGGTATCGTAACAAGTGCGATCGAACAATAAACCCACCTCTTCTCGGTGGGTTTAGTTCTGTATTGAGTCAATGGTCGTGAGACTGAGCGAATTGCATGCTAAAGTCTGATCTGTCCCCTAGAGAGAACGAATTTTTCTATTGGGTAGAATCCAACATAGGACGGGAGACAGCACTCCGCAGGCAAGAGAAACAATTAACACAACCAATAACGCTTGGCTTTGTTCAACCGTCATAATTTCTAACCTCGGTAATGGTTGTTTAGGCTAAGGCAAGCCGAGGCGATACACTTCAAGTATCGCGAAGTGTATTCCAAATAACAGACTATAAGTTGATTTTACGCTGAACGCTGTATTGGATTGGCAAACGTAATTACTCTTCATCAATTCAATACTTAACAGTTCGGAAAGAATATAGAGGAAATTGTAGATAGAGATAGCTCAATAGCTGAGGGTGCGTTATCTTTACCAACAGCAGCAACTATCCACCTCACTCGTGTTGATGGCTCTCTAAGGCAGTCTCAGGGACTAGTAGCAGAGCGATCGCTGGATCGGCGTTGGTGGTAATGTTTGCTGAACGGGTGCAACAGCTACACTAGGCGCTGGTTCTCACTGACAGAGAGTTCAGTCTCCAGCCTTTCGAGCCAATTCTCCAGCCGCATAGGCCTGTAACTATTGCCAAAAACAATTGAGAAAATGAATAGCGATCGGGCTGCTACAGGTAAGGGAAGCATTCTAGTTGTCGATGACACGCCGGACGATCTGCACCTGCTAGCGACAATCCTGAGCAAACAAGGATACGAAGTTCAAAACCTCATCAACGGGCAACTTGCTTTAACCATTGTGCAGACAGCCCCACCCGATCTGATTTTGCTCGACATCAACTTGTCGGGAATCGATGGCTATCAGATTTGCCAACACCTGAAAGCTTTGCCTTTGGTTTGTGAGATTCCACTCATTTTCATCAGTACCGTTGATGGCGTCTTAGATAAAGACAAAGTCTTTGCGGTAGGAGGAGCAGACTACATCTCTAAGCCGTTTCATGAAAAAGAGATTGTAGCTCGGATCGAGCATCAACTGAACCTGCGTTGGCTGCAACAGCAACTAGCCGAGCAAAAGGCACAGTTGCAAGAGGTAATTCAAACTTGCGATCGCGAAATATCCCGCAGGGAAGCCGCTACGAGACATTGCCAGCAAGCAGAAGCCGCGCTGCGCCTGTCAGAAGAAAAGTTTTCTAAAACCTTTCGTTCCAGTCCTAACCCGATCGCGATTACTACGTTCCTAGAGGGGCGCTATATCGAAGTCAACGATAGCTTTTTGCTGGTTTCTGGTTATTCTCGTGAAGAGATTATTGGTCGCACGTCGCTCGAACTGAATCTTTGGGTCGATCCAAAAGACAGAGTTACCTATAGAACACTATTGGAAGAGCAGGGAGTCGTTCGCAATCTAGAAGGCGATTTTCGCATTAAATCCGGTGAAATTAGAACGGGTCTGTTATCGGCAGAAATTATCGCTCTGGATGGTCACTTGTGCGTGCTATCAGTCATCAACGATATTACCGATCGCAAGCGAGCAGAAGCGGCATTAAAAGAGAAAGAACAGATTCTGCGCTTAGTCATTGATAACATTCCTCAGCAAATTTTTTGGAAAGATACCAACTTAGTCTTCCTGGGTTGCAACAAAAACTGGGCTCAAGCAGCTCGAATCGATCGCCCAGAGTTCGTAGTTGGCAAAACCGACTATGAATTGCTCGCGAATCAAGCGATTGCGGAGCAATACCGAGAACGCGATCGCAAAGTGATTGCGACGAACCAGCCAGAATCCCACTTGGTTGAAATCAAACAAAAACTGAACTCGGATGGACAACCCATCTGGCTTGATGTCAATCGAGTGCCAATTCGTGACTCCGAAGGAAATGCGATCGGGGTTTTGGGGACGATAGAAGATATCACTCAGCGCAAACAAGCAGAGGACGCTCTCCAGGAAAGCCAAAGACAGTTACGCAACCAAAATGCTGTATTGGTTCAACTCGCCAAAAATAAAGCGCTATATCGAGGCGATTTGAAAACAACATTGCGGGAAATTACAGAAGCGGCGGCTCGTACTCTGGAGATTGAACGCGCTAGCGTGTGGTTGTATGACCAGACGGCTTCTAAACTCCAGTGCTTGAACGTATTTGAGTTGAGCCTCAATCGCCATTCGGCCGGTGCCGAACTCTTGGCAGAAGACTATCCGGCTTATTTTCAAGCCTTGGAAGACGAGTGGACGATTGCTGCAGGCGATGCCTACAACGATCCGAGAACTAGAGAGTTTGCGGAGTCTCACTTGAGTACGTCAGGTCTTGCTTCCATGTTAGACACACCGATTCGTTTAGGTGGGCATACCGTTGGAGCAATTTGTCTAGAACGAGTGGGACAAGTGCGGAATTGGACGCTGGAAGAGCAGAATTTCGCGAGTTCCCTAGCCGATTTAGTTTCGTTAGCAATCGAAGCACGGGAACGCCAACGCGCCCAATTTGCCCTACAGCAGGCTGAAGAGAAATACCGCAGCATCTTTGAAAATGCAGCTGAGGGGATTTTTCAGACGACACCGGATGGGCGCTACCTCAGTGCTAATCCGGCATTAGCTCGGATGTATGACTACTCTAGCCCAGAGGAACTGATTGCTCAGGTGACGGATATCGGACAGCAAATTTATGTAAACCCGAATCGTCGCACTGAATTTATTGCCGCGATGGAACACACTGATGGTGTATCCAGGTTTGAATTTCAGGTCTATCGCCAAGATGGCAGTATCATTTGGGTGTCTGAGAACGCCCGTGCGGTGAAAGATGCTGAAGGACGGCTGCTGTTTTACGAAGGCACTGTAGAAGATATCACGCTTCGCAAGCAGGCAGAGGAAGCCCTCCGCGCCGAACAAGAACGCTCAGAACGGTTGCTGCTCAATATTTTGCCAAAAGCGATCGCGGAACGTTTGAAACAAGCGCCGAGTGCCATCGCCGAGCAGTTCAACGACACGACAATTCTCTTTGCCGATTTGGTGAGCTTTACGCCTCTGGCGTCTCGGATGTCTCCCACAGAACTCGTTAACTTGCTCAATCAGATTTTTTCCACCTTTGACCAATTAGTTGAGCGGCACGGGTTGGAGAAGATTAAAACCATAGGCGATGCTTACATGGTGGCAGGCGGTTTGCCGATGCCTCGCTCCGACCATGCCGAAGCGGTTGCGGAGATGGCACTAGATATGCAACGGGAGATCGCACGCTTTCGCCGGGATGATGGCAAACCATTCCGCTTGCGAATTGGCATTAATACGGGTTCTGTCGTCGCAGGAGTGATTGGTATCAAAAAGTTTATCTATGACCTCTGGGGTGATGCAGTGAATGTTGCGTCTCGGATGGAATCTCAGGGTAGTGCTGGGGGAATTCAAGTCACAGCCGTTACTTACGAGCGGTTGAAGGATAAGTATTGGTTTGAAGAACGGGGAGTGATTGATATTAAGGGAAAAGGGGAAATGGCTACTTATTGGTTGACGGGGAGGAAGGAATTTTAGTTAGCATTTTGCAGCGTTAGTGCGTGCCAGCGCTTTGTGTATATTTCGCACAAAATAGGGTAATGTTCATCGCCGTACTGCTTTTTGTGCTGCCTGTAATCAGCTTCAATGGCCAGCCAAAATTTTCTGAGCTGTTGCCAGGTAGAACAGTTTTGGATTTGGCAAGCTGTTGCATTGAGCCAGTGTTTTAGTTGCCTATAGCTAATGAATTGCCCGCCTTTATCCCCGCGATGGACGAATACGATATACTGCCAGCATTCTACGCGCAAAATTAGATGTTTAGAAATTTTTAGGAGTTGCGCGATCGCACCGGGTGTAATGCGGAATTTCTTGGCTGGTTGGAGGCGGTGAAATAGAGTTTTCATGGTGGATTTCCCTCAGAGCTTGCACCTCGCCGTG
>DATNPC010000004.1:0-4101 GCA_036703375.1 Allocoleopsis sp. | reverse complement strand
GTCGTGGAGGGCATCAACAATAAGCTCAAGTTGATTAAACGCTCCGCTTACGGATTTAGGAACTTTGATAATTATCGGATTAGATGCTTGCTTAATTGGCATTTTAATTATTGAATTGGCATACTAAGTACTGAAGAACCGTGCTTATTTGTTATTGATTTGTGACTTACAGCAGCGTATGTTTCCTTTGTCAAGCTAGATGTTGATAATCGTCGAACTCAGGTGACATCCCTCGTTAGTAATCTTTAGTAAAAAGCTATTGCGACACGACAAATCAATCGGCTATTCATTCAACATTGGTATGGTGCTGACGGGCAGCTTCATTGTTCAGTCCCTTGTGTCGAGCAATCAGAAGACAGGCAGAATCTAGGACGATATGGCAGCACTGGTCAAACAACGATCCAAGGGGCTGTTCTGTTGTCATTTCCCCTGCCCTACGCCATTTGGTTGCAGCAGGAATAATCAGCCGGTGTTCGGCAAGTAAGATGAGTTGAGAGTCCGGATTTGCAGATACAGCAAAAACAATTGCTTGAGTCTTTTTCGCTGTTTGGGCAATGTGTACCGTTCCCGCCGTCGTACCAGATCCAGAAACAGCAACCAGTGCATCACCAGATGCGATCGCTGGAGAAATTGTCTCCCCCACCACATAAACTGTCAATCCCAAGTGCATCAGACGCATCGCAAATGCTTTTGCCATGAATCCAGAGCGACCTTCCCCTGTAACAAAAACTCGTGGAACCGCTAACAGTTTGTTGGCAAAGGCTTCTACTTCTGCCTCATCTACCTTCTGAATAACCTGCTCAATTTCACCTAAAATCGTCAGTAGACTATTCATCACTTCACGTAACTGAGAAATGCGACAATGCAGCTCAGCAGAAATAACTAAGCTGATGTGCATCTAGGCAAGCATAATTTGGACGGGCAAGATGCCCATCCCACAAGAAATATAATGCTTATCGGCTGGCAAGTTAAATGGGCGACAGCTTATCCAGTGGAAAAAGGTTAAAAAGCTTACTGTACAAGCAATATTTTTTCTGCCCTCTGCCCTAGAGCCTTCTTTCACTAGAAACTTAAGTTCTGTACCCTATGCAACTTAAAGCAGACTCAAGATGGCTTGATTTCCTGCATCTGCCTTAATTTCTAAAGCAATAACCTTACCGTTGTCATCTTGTGCTTGCCAAACTTCCTGAGGGGCGTCAATCGTATGAGCATAGGCAACTTGAGTGCGCCCGATCTCAATCGTTAAATCATTTCCTTTATCGACCGGATCGTACATCAGTGACAATAGGGGCTGCTCTTTCACAGGGGTTTCATCTCCCAGTTCTCGATCGATCAATTCAAGGTTAATTAAACGACCTTTGTTCCCATTCGTAAACATATCAAAAAACTCGATCCATTCCTCTCTAGGAATTTGCTTATTAACTAACATTTCATCCTCCTTAGAATTGGATTGATTTTGTAAAAGCCTCAAGCTAAAACTGCTGCATTGAAACCTGTGCTACTACAGATTAAACAGGTCGCAGCGCACAGGTTATTGAAGGTCACTGCACACCGTGAGTGTTAAGGTCGATCGCATATAAGGATTGGCCTGCTGTGATGAACAAGCGATCGCGTTCTGCTCCTCCAAAGGTGGCGTTGCTGCAAGCTTCTGGTACTGGAATTTTCCCTAAACGGACACCATCGGGTGCAAAGACCTGTATGCTATCTTTGGAGCTAGTAAAGACGTAACCGTGTTCGTCGATACACATCCCGTCAGGTATTGGCGGATCGATGACCGCAAATAAACGTCCATTCGTCGTCTGCCGACCGTCCACCACCTCGTACACGCGGATATGATGAGCGGCTCCAGGCATATTGTAGGAAGCACTATCCGACACGTACAACAAACTTTCATCTGGACTAAAGCCGAGTCCATTGGGGCGGAGCATGTCTGTCACCACCGGGTCAAGTTCACCCGTGGCAGGATCGAAGCGGAATACATAACTTCCAGGGAGTTCCTGTTCCCCACCATACCCTTGTCCGGGTTCATTAATGCCGTAGGGTGGGTCAGTAAACCAAATTGTGCCATCACGTTTTACCACTAGGTCATTCGGACTGTTGAGGCGTTTGCCCTGGTAACGGTCAACTAAAACTGTCCACTCACCGTTGTGTTCGCGTCGCTCGATCGCACGTTTCCCCATCGAACAGGCGACAATACGTCCTTCTAAATCGCGATCGTTACCATTCTGATAGTCGGACGGCTCCCGCAGAACACTGACTCCATCACTAGAACTCCAGCGCATCAGGCGGTTGCCGTGATCGTCGCTCCAAATCACGCTGTTATCTTCTTTGATGTAAACGGGTCCCTCGCTATGTTTGGTACCATTAGCAACTTTTTGTAGAGAGGAGTCTGAGCGCAGGAGCGGACGCATCCGAGGGTCATAGATTTCGATAGTTTCAGGCATAACTATCTCCTGTTATTGAACTTGAAAACTAATAAGGATTGCTGTTTTGAGTTTGGGTTAATTGTCGTTTTATTTCTATCAATTACGCCTCAACCCATAGCTATAGATTAGGAATTGTTGAGAATTAGATCGTTTTCGAGCTAACAACCGAGCTGCCATCTGGCAAAAGCCGAAAAACTGGCGACATTTTCATCAAAAGGCGGCTAATTTAATTAGAAAACACAAAAATGAAATGGAAATGAAATGAAAGCCTGTAACTAGGTATAGATGAGGAGCAAGCCATAAGATAGACGTAATTATTAAGTTTGAAGATTTAGCCTGAGCAGAGGGAGATATCGCAAAAGCTATTGAGCAGTGTCAAGTAATCAACTAATTATTATTGAGCAGATTGAGAGATTGTCTTGCATCTTTCTCAATAATCTTAGGGTGGGCATTGCCGACCAACGAGAGAATTAAGTTTTCAAGTTCTATTCGGCAATGCCCACCCTCACACTATATAAGCAGGATTGTTGACGGTGGTACAAGATATGAACGAGTAAAAAAGTCTAAGCGGATACTTGTTTTCTAAGCAAACAATGAATGGAGAATTTGAGTATGGTACTAATAAAACTTCATAATTATTATCCGGATTACAAAGAATCTGTAGGTTCAGAATATGACATCACCCATTTTGATGTCATTGCCAGAAGAGATGAAAAGGTTGGATCGGTTGAAAGTGTCTTAGTGGATGAGGAAACTGGTCGTATTCGGTATCTTGTCGTTGATACTGGTTTTTGGGTATTCGGTAAAAAGGTTCTCCTCCCCATCGGATTGAGTCAAATTGTTTACATGGATCGGCACGTTTACGTTGAGGGACTGACCCAAGAACAGGTGAAGGCTTTACCAGAGTACAGCGACGACATCACTATCGATTCCAAGTATGAAGAACGAGTCAAAAGTGTTCTACGCCCACTTGTCGCAGAAGCAAAAACTAATCAAATTGATAACCCTGCAATTTACGACCTCGATAAAGAACCCTACTTCTACGAAATCAAGAATGAACGGCTAAAAGCTGTGCAGAAGCAACTGGTTGCCAAGAAAAGAAGATAAGCAATGACTCAGATGAACGATCGCACAGGAGCGACAGTTGTAAGCAGTCTTTTTAGCTTTCGACTGCCCCTAAGGCCAACAGCGCTGCTTGCTGGGCGGCGGTTAATCCTCGAGCGCCCCGAATGTTCATACCCTCGTACAAGCGATCGCTTCTCAGCGTTTTGAGACACTCACCGGTTCTCACATCCCAAAGCTTGATCGTCTCATCATAACTGCCACTGGCAAGCACCTGACCATCCGGGCTAAAGCTGATGGAGTAGATTGCCCGTGTGTGTCCCAGAAGTACATTAAGGCACTGACCATTTTGCACATTCCACAAGCGAATTGAAGCATCGAAACTACTGGTTGCTAGAGTTTGACCATCGGAGCTGAAATTGCTCGACCAGATATTGCTCGTGTGACCTTGCAGCACCTTGACACACTGGCCGCTGTGGATATCCCAGATCTGGACTGCTGCATCAAAATGTCCAGTGACTAAGGTTTGATCATCTGGGCTGAAGCAGATGGAGCAGATTGCACTGAGAGTATGGAACACCTTGAAGCACTGACCGTCTTGCACATCCCACAA
>DATNPC010000003.1:0-9680 GCA_036703375.1 Allocoleopsis sp. | reverse complement strand
TCAGCTTTCAGCGGTCAGCTAATCCGGCTAGACCAGGAAAACCCTTCTGTCAAGTACGTTGGAAATCTTACACCACTTCTTTGATGTCCTAATCGTCTTGGCGACTGCTATAACAATGGATTGTAGATTCTACGCTCTGTGCTGGTTTGTCAAGGCATAAATCCTAACCATGAAGATTGACCAACGTCACGAATGGCCGCTTACGGCAGAGGAAGCGATAGCGATTCAAAATCAACTGCAACCGGAAGTGATTACTGAAGATCGGTTGGGAGAGGTGCGGTATGTTGCGGGTGTTGATATGGGCTTTGAGGAGGAGGGGACGGTTTCGCGGGCAGCCGTTGCCGTGTTGAGTTTTCCAGATTTGCAACTCCAGGAAACAACACTCGCCCGACGCCCAACCACCTTTCCCTACATTCCAGGATTTCTCTCCTTCCGAGAAATTCCCGCCGTGATTGACGCTTTAGAAAAGGTGAGCATAACGCCCGATCTAATATTGTGCGATGGTCAGGGGATTGCTCATCCTCGCCGCTTTGGGATTGCCTGCCATTTGGGAGTGCTGGCCGATATCCCGACGATTGGCGTTGCCAAGTCCTTGCTAGTTGGGAAACACGACGAGCTACCCGAGGAGAAAGGTAGCTGGCAAGCGCTGCGGTATCGGGGAGAAGTTGTTGGGGCAGTTTTGCGATCGCGTACTGGTGTCAGACCTCTTTACGTTTCTCCCGGTCATCGTATCAGCTTACCCACCGCGATTGATTACGTGTTACGTTGCACGACCAAATATCGCTTACCAGAAACTACCCGTTGGGCAGATAAACTCGCATCAAACCGTTAAAACAGTGAGCAGTGAACTGCTACCAGGTACTTTTCGAGTGATTTAGACCCTAAGAAGAGTGCCTACCACCCTTGTGATGGGGGTCTCCTTGCTCCCACTGATAACTGGTCAATCGCATCTATCTCTACTGAGACTCCCCATTGCTAGAAACAAGGGGGTTCTTTGACCGGACATCCTCGTCCAGGCTCTCGGCTCACGCCTAGAACATCCTGATTCTTAGATGTCTTTGCAAAGACTTGTGCAGCGACCCGCTCTACCTCTGGGCAACGACCAAAGGAGGAAGGAAGAATCCGTCCAGTTGCAGGTTGAGTGTCCGTTGCTGTTCTCCAAGCCGCTTGCAAGCGCAGCTCCGCACTCTGCCAGTCGTCAAGCAACTGACTCACCTGGAGAACGAACGTGTCAGGTTCTATATGCTTGGCTAAGAAGGCAGAGTACAAGTCCCTTTGGGCAACTACTCCACATTCACAGCGATGCACTCGTTCTGATAACTTCTTCTTATTCACCCGACCACACTGGCAGGTCTGTGACAGCTTCGTGTTGTACGTGGGAATCTCAATAACTTGTCCGCCAGCTCTTTCAGCCTTGCTTTTCAAGTGCGATACGAACATCCCCGGCGCACGCTTGCCTACAGACTTGCCGAATAATTTCTGGAATGCTTTGTATGAGAGTTTTTCGAGTTTGATGACATTCCCCGTTCTGAGGATGTCATTGACTAACTGTCCATGCAAGCTCTTGCGATGAGCCGCTAACTTCCGTTCTAGATTGGCTTTGGCACTACGGATATTGAGGTAAGTTTTGGAGTTATTCCATTTTTTCTTGCCTTTGTTAACTGTACCGTTAGGGTTGTAGTTGTCTGGGTTAGTCGCTCGACGCGACCTGTCCATCTTCCGTTGTAACCTGCGGATGTGTGCTGCATCAAACTCCAACTCAGAGGCAAACTGCCGTAGTTGGACATCAGTGTCAGACACGATAGCTATCGTGGATGGTCCAATATCAATACCTACATCCCCATGCCCTAAGTCGTTCTTGGGTTTAATCAAAGGCTTGCCTTGGCAAACCAACTGGGCATAGAACCGATTGCGTCCGTTGATTTTACGGCGCACCAGTCTGACATATTTGACCTGAGAATTGAGTCCGTGCAAGATTACTGGGTCGTTAGAAGCGATGAGTGCTCTTAATTTAACTCCGCTCCACTCAACCCTGTCTCCCTTCCAGCGAATACCAGCCGCATTAGATTTGCTCTCAACCGAGTCAAACTGATTTTTTCCCTTAAACCGAACTTTTTTGGCTTTACCGAATAGCACTTTTTCGGCAGCACTGAAGGCTCTGGTGGCAATCTTCTGTCCCGTATGAGCATCAATGTGGTCTGCAATCCAAGAGTGTCGGACTCTTGTTCCATGAGACTGGATTGCATAATCCGAGAATTCGTAAAGTTCCCTTGTCCGTTTAAACAGAACTTTGCGTTCTGGATTGCTGGGCTTGAGTGAACGGCATGAGTGGAACTCCTTGGATTGACGAATCAACCTCACTCGCTTCATGGCTTCGCTCAAGCAGGCGTTGTACATCTGCCTTGCCGCTGCCAATCTAGACAACAAAACCCCTTCGTTTGCCGGACTGACCACAAGGGGCACTTCGGTGATGAATGAAGGGGTAGTTTTAGTGGAAGCTTTTGCCATAGAAAGCCTGAAACGCTCTCTTCATCCTCTCAAATGTATTGACTTTATACAAGGATTCGCTGCCGCTCAATTGTCTTTGAGAGGGGGAAGGTTTACCCCATAGATCAATCACTAGGGGCTTGTGCCTTCCCCCTCTCGCTCCCCAATTTTTCGGTCAGAATCATAGTGAGGAATCAAAAGCTTGTGGCTTGAAGTATCTGTAAAGAGTAAAAAATTGGGGTTATGCACGAACTGACGTTAGAGTGGCAAGAATCGGGTCGCATCAAACGCGAAACAATTCGCGATCGCCAAATTAGTAAAAATCCGGGGACTGTACGGCTTGGTCGCGATCCAGGACGCTGCGATGTGGTTTTGAGCGACCCAACCGTATCGGGGTTGCACGTCGAAATTTTCTTTAACCCTGCAACAGGCACCTTTGCTATACGTAACCTGCGCGATACGAATCCCCCACTCGTCGATGGTCGATCGCTCAGTTATGGAGAAGCGTCCTTGAGTCAAGGTAGCATCATCTATCTCGGACAACTCGAACTCAAAGTGATTGCTGTTTCTCTGGCACCATCCAACAACAGTATTCCGCCAACCATCCTCATGCCGCCGCCAGTGCCGGTAGTCGTTCAGCAGCCTGCCCCGGTATCTGTATCCTACGGTTTGCAATGTCCCACTTGCCAACGCATTTCTCCCTATGACCGAATCGATTTTGGCTGTCTGTGGTGCGGCACCTCCCTGGCTGCTGCCGCAAGTGTTTTAATGAATCATCACGGTAATTAGGGGTAGTGAGGGATGAATTCTGCACCATTGCGAATTCAGTTGGGCTGGGACGAACCAGCGACGGGCGAGAGGCGAGAACCGAGGCTAAATGTTCCGATTGCTCTGGGGCGTGACTTCAATGGTATGCCCGCTCAGATTCAAGGGCAATCGATTTCCCGCATGGTGCTGAATAGTCTGGAAGTCTCCCGCTTCCATGCCTTAATCGATCGGGATAGCAGTGGGTTGGTCGTCATTGACCAAAACAGTCGCAATGGTACCTTGGTGAATGGGAATCGTGTCGGGATAAATACCCCTACCCCCCTGGCAAATGGCGATACGCTGCAAATTGGCCCTTATCAGATTATCGTAGGGTTTGCTGTGGGGACACCGCCTACTCCCCCATCTAGCAATTCGCCGATTTTCTTTAATCCCAATACTGGGTTGCCTGACCCCAATCCGCCTTCCCCCCTACCGGTTGCCCCCGTTGCTGGAAGCACCCCAATCAGCCGTTCTGCTTTTCCTCCACCACTTTTTCAAGCACCTGAAGTGGCAGTGCAAGACCTGCATGCTACGGGTTTATCGGTCGATGAAGTAGACTATGCCGCCGTTGGCGCAGGGTTGGGCAGCTTTGTTTGGGCAGATTTGTTGAGAATTTACGGGGTCAAAAGCAGTCAAATTGCCGCAATTGGGATTGAGTCAAAACCCTATCGTCGCTACAAACAACTTTGTCTCAATTCGCAAATTCCCCTGCACGAACGATTGCGATCGAATTCTGATTCTTGTCCGGATAATATTTGGGGCTGGCCGAGCTATGCGCTGCGAGAAGCTTGGCACGATGCCGTTCGGGGACGGGTAGGGGATGCTTTGGGTTACTTGTGGCAGGTGTTTTCTGAACCCACGTTTGCACAAACCTATACGCCTCGCGCTGGGAATGTGTTTGATTCGATCGATCGCGAAGCGAAGCGGATTGGTTGGGACACGATATTTCGCTACGGCAGCGTCCGTTCGATTCGCAAAACGTCTGATGGCCGTTATGCGATCGCATTTTCCCAAACGACGACCGGACAACGCAACCATGCCTTCCTCGTTGCTCGCTATGTCCACATTGCTATCGGCTATCCAGCGATTAAATTTCTCCCAGATTTGCAAGCCTATCGAGAGAAAACCAACGATTTTAAATCAGTCGTCAATGCCTACGAACCACACGACCATATTTACGAGCATTTAGAAAAGTATGGCGGGACACTCCTCATTCGCGGTCGGGGAATTGTCGCCTCGCGCATCGTGCAGCGAATTTATGAGGCACGGCAGAAAAATAAACAAATTCGCTTAGTCCATTTAATGCGATCGCCCAAACCCCAAGGTAACAAATTTGGCACTTCGCAACGACGCGTCGAACACCACTACGAATTTCAACCCTTCAACTGGCCGAAAGCCTGCTGGGGTGGAGAACTCCGGGCAATGCTAGAAAAAGCGAACCCCGAAGAACGACAGCGCTTACTTGCTGATTGGGGGGGGACGACAACCGCCGACCGTCGAGATTGGAAGCGGATTGTAGAAGAAGGACTCAAATTAGGTTGGTACAAAATCGAGTTTGGGGAAGTCGAACGAGTTGAGCGAGAACCCGACGGCATCATTACCTATATTCAGGAGAAGAACTTCAAAGGTCAAATGCGTCTGGAAGCCGACTTTATTGTTGACGCCACAGGACTCGATGCGAAAGTAACGGCCAATCCTCTCCTCAATGACTTAGTCACTCAATACAACCTACCACTCAATCCCTTAGGACGCCTGAGTGTCAGCAATGATTTTGAATTAGTCGAGATGCGCGGGTCGCGGGGTCGGATGTATGCCGCTGGTGCGATTACTCTCGGCGGGCCCTATGCCGCTGTCGATAGCTTCCTCGGCTTACAGTATGCCGCACTACAAGCCGTAGATGCGATCGCCGCCGCCAAAGCCCCTGGAATCCACCGATTAAACTGTATCAGTTCCTCACTCCAATGGTTCAAATGGGTCGCCAATCGATCGCCATAAAATTATGAATTGTGAATTATGAATTATGAAATTGAAGGTTTCTTGAAAAAGTCGATTTTCGCACCTCAGTCTCCCAATGCAAGGGGGAGAATACATTCAAAGTCCCCCAGGATTGGGGGATTTAGGGGGCATTCCAGGATGTATGCAAGAGACGCCCATGAAAAAGCGTTTACAAACGTTGCAATAAAAATCTCTCTTCCCAATTCCCCATTACCCATTATCCATTTTCAGCTTGGGTCTATTCTTTCATAATTCATCATTCATAATTTAAATGACTCCTACACTCTTTGGTCGCTGGCAAACTCGCTTATTCCTACTCGCTACAGTCGGCGTTTTAGTGACATTACCCTTTTCTCTGGGTATCATAAGTCCGGGTGCCGATCCAGTCTTTTTCTGGGTGCTAGGATATGTAGCGCTGTTTGGTCTATTCTGGGACGTTCTTTATAACTATCTTCAGAAATTTCGTTGGGATCGAGATTGGCCAGCAGCCTTTCAGCTACTTGCTGGGATTTGGGAAGCTATTTTTATTGCGTGTGGCGTCAAACTGCTGGGCTTACCCAACGTGACGCGAGAATTGCCACTGTTTTGGTTTGTCATTCACTACAGCTTGGTATGGCTTAGCGTGTTTATCGCTTCTCAGTCGCTGATGCGAATTTGGTTTCCTCGCTGGCGATTCAAAGGAGGGCAGTGGTTATAAGCAATTCATACTAAATCTGGGTTAACTACCCCTTTTTTAAGACGAACCACAGAGGGCGCAGAGGTCACAGAGGAGATAAAGAGATAAAGAGATTTAAGGGGTTATGGATGCGGATTTGGTATCACGCATGGGAAACCTAAGATTAGAGAGCTTTTAGCCAGTTTCCGAGGCGAGGAGAGGATGGGGGATTAAGGGTTATGAGTGAAGTTAGAAAAAGAACGACAGCCACGCTTTTGAAGTGTTATGAATGTGGCCGAACCGTCAGTTCGCATGCCTCTCACTGTCCGCACTGCACGAGTGGCTATCCGTCTGGTGTACAGTGTAGTGTTTGTTGCCAACTCCTGAGACGGTCAGAAGCGATTAAAGTGAGTAAAGAATATGGAGGAGCTGAAAATCGCGTCTCGGTTAAATTTTTTCACAGAACGTGTCACGAGCAGGTGAGTCAGCTTCGGGTAGGACGCTCTAGAACCAGTTGTCCCGTTTGCCATACTTCCATCGAATTTGATACCAGTAGTTCTATCAGTTGTAATTCTTGCGGACAACGCTTTCAAACGCACTTTAAAGACCCATCCTACGCGACCTGCTGTTACTGTGGGTTTCGTCTCAACAAAAATCTAGAAGTAGAGGTTAAAAAGGTCAGTCAGCAGTTTCTCGATGGTTGGGTGACAAAACCTGTCTACGCCCATCGAGTTTGCTATACGGAAGAACGACAAGACGAGGAGAGGCGGTTACAAAAAAAAGAGCAAGTGGATGCCAAACAAGTTTCTAACAAGCTCGCTGAAATGCGACGCCAACAACGTGTTGCTAAAAATCGAGAAACGTTAGCGTTATCGCTGGTTTTAGGGTTAACAGCTGGAATTATTCTAGGTGGTTTAGGAGGATTGGGTTCTCATTTTATATGGGGTTTTGGTTATAGCTGGAAAAATGCTGTTTTATCAGGATTTAGTGGTGTTTTTATTTTGACCGTTATTGGAGTTTGGATTTCAAGTTTTTTTGAGTAATATCAAGCGTTTTTGAAACATTCTGCAACTGCCTCTGGCGTTGCGCTACTGTTCAAGTGCAGTTCCGTTGGTCTACACTCGACTTGTACGCGATCGCTCATCATTTCAATCGCGCTTTGCACAGTCGCCTCATCCAAAAGTTTACGTTCAGCCGATTTTTGGCAATTGGGTCGCACCGGAATTTTAATCCAAAACTGAGTTCCCTTTCCCAGTTCGGATTCGCACCACAGCAGTCCTCCAAGCTTGTCTACCACAATTTGATGACTAATCGATAATCCCAAACCCGTTCCCTTTCCGACTGGCTTAGTCGTGAAAAATGGGTCAAATAGGTGCGATTTCACAGTCTGTGTCATCCCTGGGCCATTATCAGAGATTTGGATGAGTACGCTATCTGCGATCGGTTCTTCTGTCGTTGTTGTCCGTGCTTTGGGATAGTGACTGTAGCTGTAGGAGGTGCGAATCCAAATACAAGGCGAGGTTTCAGACGGCTTGCTTCTAGCGTCTTCTAACGCATCGATCGCATTGCTTAAAATATTCATGAAGACTTGATTGAGCTGTCCGGCATAGCACTCTACCAACGGTAAATCGCCGTACTCCTTGACCACTTTAATCGCTCGATGCCGTCCACTCGCTTTGAGCTGAGTTTGCAAGATTAACAGCGTACTATCAATTCCCGTGTGAATGTCAACTCGTCTCATCAGGGTTTGGTCGTGGTGCGAGAAGTGCTTTAAGCTCAGCACCAGCTGAAAAATACGCTCGGCACCGACCTTCAGCGAGTTCATCAGTTTGGGTAAGTCTTCCCTCAGGAAGTCTAAATCCATCGCTTCAGACTGCACTTGAATGTCACGAACGGGATTGGGGTAGTGTTGTTGATAGAGATGGACTAGACCGAGTAAGTCGTAGATGTATTTGTTGGCATGGCTGAGGTTGCCGTAGATGCAGCTAACTGGGTTGTTGATTTCGTGAGCGACACCAGCAACCAGGTGCCCCAAGCTAGACATTTTTTCTGCCTGAATTAGCTTGGCTTGCACCTGTTTGTATTCCTTCACCGTCTGCTCTAGCTGCATTGCTTTCTCTCGTTCTCTGGCTTGGGACTGCTGTAATGCCGTCTCCACCTGCTTCAGGGCAGTGATATCGTTAAAGGTGCAAATGATATGCTTGACTGTGCCGTCCGCTGTCAGTTGTGGCTCGGCATTGACCAGAAACCATCGTAATTCTGCGTTGAGGGAATGAGGCACACCCAGAACGATGTTGCGTACAGGCTCTTTGGTCATGAGTGCCTGTTGCATTGGCAAGGTCTCTGGTGTAAATGGTGTGCCATCTTCGCGCAGCACGGAGATGTTGCCATCAAACACGCGTTGACCGAGTAGTTCGCTCTGTGTCAGTCCCAGTTGGTCAATTGCTGCTTGGTTACTCGAAATAATTTCCAAGGACGGCCCTAAAAACAGAACGCCAATCGGCATCTTGTCGATTAGCGTCTGGCAGCATCTCTCGCTATTGTGTAATGCTGCTGTTGAATCTCGTCGCCGAAAAGCTAGCCAAGACGCTACAAAACCTGTAGCGATCGCAATCGTAGCGGACAACCCTAAAACTAGGTTGTAGCGGATACCGATATAGAAAGAAATTATGGTTATGATAAGCGTCAGCACTACGAGACCCAAGTCGTAAGTGCTGGCGAGCGTTTCATTTGAATGTGACATATATGATATGGGCTTAAACAGCAAAAAGGAAAACGAAAAGTTAGTAGATGCTGTTTCTCTATCCCAGGAATCAGCCTCGCGCCCAGGATACTGTGTCTAGTTTTGTACTAAAGATAACTTGATTATTACTGGTAATTTATACTATCTTAATATATAAGCAAAACTAACTATTTTTATAAGCTTTAGTTATTTATAACAGCAAAGATAAAACTAAGCATAGTGTTGTACATTCAAGAAATCATTGAATTACGGCTTAAAACACTATCTAGATCGATAACAATAATAATGAGTAAAATCTAGCAAGCAATACTCAAAAATCTAAGGTATCCCTAGCTCATTTACTCAGAAGTTAAGAGTCTTTTTTTATCTGACTACGCGATCGCACTCCCTACTCAGGCAACTGAATCTTTGCCGCGTACAAACTCTGCAAGCGTTGCAACTGTGAACCCACCTGATACAGTAAATCCCCTTTACCCAACAGGTAAGCCGCTTCTGTTTGTTTGCCGCCTAAAATAATCGCTGAATCAGCTTCGCTTGCGGTACGCAGAGCAACTCGTCCTGGTAAATTAGAGCGGATAATAGGAGTAACAACACCCGCTTCTGGGCGTTGGGTGGCAATAATTAAGTGAATACCAGCCGCTCTTGCCATCGCTCCCAAGCGTTTGATGCTCAGTTCCAAAGCGCTGCGAACTTCTTTTTCTGCCATGAAGTCCGCATATTCATCAAAGATGCAAACAATGCGCGGTACGGGTGACTTTTGTCGTTGCAGGAGTTGCTGGTTGTAGGCATCGAGATGGGGACACTTCGCTGCTTCAAACCAGCGATAACGCTGCTCCATCTCTGAGACTAATTCTTCCATGAGTGCGATCGCATCTTCGCTATCTTTGACAACTGGTGACAGCAACCAATGCACCTGCTCAAATTCTGGGAAAGTAACTCGTTTTGGATCGACGAGGGAAATTTTTAGCTGTTCGGGGGAATGACGGTATAAAA
>DATNPC010000002.1:0-10779 GCA_036703375.1 Allocoleopsis sp. | reverse complement strand
TAGGAGCTAAGCTGTTCAGCATTTAATTGACTTGTTGATGCTGACTGGGAGATGGGGAAATGGGGAGACGGGGAGACGGGTAGATGGGGAGAGGGATTGATGGGGAGATGAGGAGATGGTTTTTACCAAAATCTGAAAGTCTGCGATTTAAATTAAATGCACATCAGCTTAGAAGATTTAGAGTAGGCTAACCTCTGGCTACCCTAATGTTTCTCTCATTACAATGAATTAGCCCTACCCTACTGGGGGGACGCGAGCGTTGGCGTCGCATGGTGCAACAGCAGCCAAGCAAAGAAGGTTTAGGGTGTGTGTCTACCAAAAGACTCTCTACACAACGGTTAATTTGTGCCGATGGGAGCTCTTAAGTCAGTGCCATGCGGCTGAACTGTAGAGCCTTTGCCTACTGTGCGTAAAATCATTTCGCGGGCATGAAGTTATATATCGTCGCGGTAGCAGCAATTGTTAAGCGAGCTGTTACATTAGAGTCATAAAATAGCCTTTGGTTCAAACCCACTTTAGTCTTATGAGCAATCCCTCCTCCCCGTCCGAAGTCCTGGAACCGAGTTCCAGCGAAACGGTCACTCCAGCAGACGCAATCTCTGTCGAGAAGCCGAGTTATGTGAAGCTAGCGATGCGTAACATGGTACGCAAGCGAGGTAAATCTCTACAACACTTCTTCCTCACAACGATTGGCTTGTTGAGCGTGCTGATTGGTCTTGCTTATTTAACTCGTTAGGAAATCGCCAACATGGCCTGTAGGAGACACTGAGCGTGCAAGTCGAAGTCAACGTGCAGGATTACTTCTTCACGGCGTCCCGGTCCGCAGCGACCGATGATGACCGCATTTCCTGTCCAATTGCGATCGCTACCTGGGAAAGCTGGTTCCACCAATGGCTAGAGGATTTACAGCCGGAGTTACCACCAGCTAGTGCCTATGAATTGAGTCTTCGGCTCACTGACGATACAGACATCCACACCCTCAACGCTCAGTACCGGCACAAAAATCAGCCAACAGATGTACTAGCGTTTGCGGCTTTAGAGGTAGACTCTCCTCAGTTACCCAGTCACCTACAAATGTCTATGCCTTTGTATCTCGGCGATCTTGTCATTTCTGTTGATACAGCTTATCGTCAAGCTCAACAGCAGGGGCATTCTTTAAAAACCGAATTGGCCTGGTTAGCCTCTCACGGTTTATTGCATTTGTTGGGATGGGATCATCCCGATGACGAAAGTTTAATGGAAATGCTTGCTCGACAGAAACGTTTGCTTCAGATTGTGAATCTGACTATGCAAGTATAGTGGGTTCAGCACTTTAGAAGTATACACCCCGCGATGGAATAAAAAATCAATGGTGTTACAAAAAGCTCCGTCTTCAACTTCCGAGTTCATCGCTTCGAGTTCCCTGTCCATGTCTCAAGATTTTTCGATGCCTAACCCGAACAAGCCCGAGCCAATTGCCAAACGCGGCAGGGACTTAGCTTGGCAGATTGCTCCCACATTAATGCTGAGTTTTAAGTATGCTTGGGCCGGACTCCGCTATACGTTTGTGACGCAACGAAACTTTCGCATCCACACAGTCGTTGGTATCGTAGCGATTAGCTTAAGCGTCTATTTGCGGCTACCTGGGGTTGAAATTGCTGTGATTAGCTTGACGAGTGGGTTGGTGCTAGCTCTGGAGTCATTGAATACGGCAATTGAGTCAGTGGTTGACTTGACGGTCAAACAGTCTTACCATGAACTCGCCAAAATTGCTAAAGACTGTGCTGCTGGTGCTGTCCTGATCTCGGCAATCACTGCCGTACTTGTTGCTGGTTCGCTGCTACTACCACCGCTATGGGCTCGAATTCAAGCCGCTTTGTTGTAAGTCAGTCGGCATTAACCCTTGTCGTTGAGGCAAGGCAGAGGGCTCCAGGACAGAAGGAATCAGTAGTTTCATGCGTTTTGCTGTACGCAGTTCATGACGGCTATTTGTGAAGGCTAAGTAGCAAAAGGCGAGCGAGGCATGCCCAGTAACGAGTCCAAAGGAGTATAGGTGGGTGATTATAGTCATTGACAACTACGACAGTTTTACATACAACCTCGTACAGTACTTGGGAGAGCTGGGAAGTGAATTACCTGTAGCTTCCGAGATTCAGGTTTACCGCAACGACCAAATCGATCTAGAACGAATCGCCACGCTTGCTCCCGATGGAATAGTAATCTCGCCAGGGCCAGGGCGTCCTGAAGATGCTGGGATTTCCCAAGAATTAATCCGTCAGTTGGGTGCAACGTTTCCGATTTTGGGCGTATGTCTAGGTCATCAAAGTATCGGTCAAGTCTTCGGCGGTAAGATTATCTCGGCACCTGTATTAATGCACGGAAAGACGTCTGAGATTCATCACACGGGTGTTGGTGTCTTCCGGGGATTACCGACTCCGTTCCTAGCCACTCGATATCATAGTTTGGCGATCGAACGGCAAAGCTGCCCAGAGGAGCTGGAAATTACAGCTTGGGTTGATGATGGAACCATTATGGGAGTCAGACACCGGAACTATCCGCACATTGAAGGCGTCCAATTCCATCCGGAGAGTATTTTAACGTCTGCTGGCAAGCAACTCCTGCGAAACTTTTTGGAGTCGCTTCCGACATTACGCGATCGCTCCCTGGTAATGTCTTCAATGGGAAATTAGTTCGAGAAAACATGAAACGGCGACAGTTGATGCGCTATGCGGGTGCAGGTTTACTCGCAACCGTTGGCACCGGGTTAGCTTCGAGTTGGCAGTCCTCTCAAGCGCAAACCTCCGGCGGTGGACTTACAGTGCAATGGCTGGGACATACCAGCTTCTTATTTACTGGCGGTGGGTTGCGAATTTTAACCAATCCATTTCGGACGCTAGGTTGTACGGCGGGGTATCGTCCTCCCAAAGTCGCCGCAGACTTAGTATTGATTAGCAGCCAACTCCTGGATGAGGGGGCAGCAGAAGGATTACCGGGCAATCCCCGAATTCTCTACGAACCTGGGGTGTATCAGGTGGGAGACATTAAGCTACAGGGAATTGTTATTGCCCACGATCGCGCTGGCGGACGCCGGTTTGGAGATAATATTGCTTGGATGTGGACTCAAGGGGGCATCAAGATTCTTCATTTGGGAGGTGCTGCTGCACCGTTAGCGATCGAACAGAAAATTCTCATGGGACGCCCCGATTTAGCACTAGTACCTGTGGGAGGCGGCCCCAAAGCCTACAATCCTCAAGAAGCGAAACAAGCGATCGCTACCCTCAATCCAAAAGTCGTCATTCCGACTCAGTATCGCACCAAGGCGGCTGATGCTGGAACTTGCGAGATTGCCCCAGTGGATGACTTCTTATCAGCCGTAGATGGCATGTCGGTACAGCGCATTGGCAATGACACGATAACTCTGAAGCCAACTGACTTGCCTCAAAATGGTCCAGTTATTAAAGTGCTGAGTTACAAGTTCTAATCGCTTACTCTGATGGGCATCGACTATGCATCACCCTATAGCGATTTCCCAATGAGTTGAACACAGATCGTCCGTAGAGGCAAGGCACGCCTTGCCCTTACCCTACGGTATGGGAAGTACATTCATCGGAAGGTGGGCATTGCCCAAGATTCCCCCTGCAAGTTCAACAAAAACTTGTGTAGGCAATGCCCACCCTACAACTCGTGAAACAAAGCCCGTTCAAATAATTTCTGAATAAAGAGCATAAAAATTTTCGTTAGGTAATAGACCCAGAGAATCGCCAGCTAGCTCTTTTTTGATACCCATGACAAAATACATATTAACGTAGCCCTTATTTTTAGCAGCAATCTTTCCTCGGTATTCGCAATCAAAAAAATCCTTGATGAGTTCAAAAGTCGATTGAGAAATATTAATAGCGCCAGGAAGACTAGATGACTCCATTCGAGATGCCGTATTCACCGCATCCCCCCAAATATCATAAGTAAATTTTTTCTTGCCAATCACACCAGCGATTAAAGGGCCTGAGTGAATGCCGATGCGAATTTCCCAATAGGGTTGTTTGTTTTGAATTTTTTCTTGTTTTCGCCACTCCATAAATGCTCGAATTTGTAAAGCGGCAAGTACTGTATCGATGGCATGAGTTGCTGAAGGAGTAGGAATTCCCGCCGCACACATGTAACTATCACCAATTGTTTTTAAAGTTTCTAGATTGTGTGCTTCGATGACCGTATCGAAGTAAGAGAAGCAGTAATCGAGTTCGTTTAATAATTCTTCTGGGGTTAACTGTTCGGCTAAATTAGTGAAATTTTTAAAATCAGTAAATAGAATCGAGGCAGACTCATAAGAAACTGGCTTAACTTTTTTAGTCTGCTTGAGTTCTTCCGCAATTTTTTGGGGCAGGATATTCAACAGTAGCTCGTCAGACTTCAGCCGTTCTGTATTGATTTGAGCATACAGTTGATTCATTTCTGCAAACAGCAGATTGATTTCCTCAAAATTTTTGGCGTTCCGGATAGCAGTTGAAACTTGCACGGCCAATAGATGACCAATGCGTAAATCTTCGTAACTGTAGGTAGTTGGAGGTGTGGTTGCAAAGTTAATGGAACCAATCGCGCGGTTCTCAATTTCTAAGGGGATAATAAGCTGTGAGGGGTAAGCACCGAGACAACTGTTTGCCGAGTCTTTTGGGTTGAGTTGGGCTTGTCCCGTTTTCAGGGCGCGACTAATCGGGTTCTCGCACTCGAACGTGCAGGAATCGCACTCTACGGGCGAACCAAATAGCGTGAGGAAACGATAAGAACCATCAGGATTCTGGAGGCAAACACTACAGTGCTTGAAGTCCAGTAACCATTTGGCTTGTTTACTCACGATCTGCAAAATTTCGTCCAAGCTTTGAGAGCGGTTAATTGCATTGGCAATTTCATTGACTGCCGCAATCCGACTCGAAAGGGCTTGGACTTCAGCGAGTAGCTTACGAGTCCGTTCTAAAAGTTGTTCGTGGGCTTGTTCTTCAATCGTTCTACTCGTAACTGAAAACGGGTAACAACTCATAAATTATCAATTTCGAGCGCGATCGCATCCGTGTACTGGTTAACTTGTGTAAACAAGTTCGCTGTAGCAATCAACTCGAATATTTCCGATCGATCTAGCCCCAACTCTTGCAGGTGTTCGTAGTCTGCATCCGTCAACTGATGCGGTTGCGTCGCAGCCAGTAAACCGAAGCTAATCGCGGCTTTTTCGCGATCGGGTAGGGGACAATTCGCAAAATCCGAGACGAGTGTATGGAGAACTTCTTCACTAATCCCTAATGCCGATAACCCGTGCAGATGGACTTTGAGGGCGTACTCGCTACCGTTCGCCTGGGAAATGGCTACGCCAATCATCTCCTTAATGGTACGAGGGATGCTGCCCTGAAGAATGGTTGAGCGGAACTTTTTCCAGTTAGCTTCCAAAAAGTCAGGCTCGATGGCCATCGATTTGAATAGATTGGGCACCATGCCAAATCCGAGTTCGACTTGGATTTCATCATAGACAGCCTTAACTTTTGGATCGGTTACTTCGTCATATTCCAGAATGGGAAAGCGGGCCATGGTTGCTTGTGTTGTTAACGTCGAATTAATTTAGCTCGATCGCCTCAAGCGTGTGAAGTTTGTGAGGATAGCATGACGGCACGCTGTCACTCAGACAACGCTCGATCAAAGCTTGCTACACTTTGAGATGGCTTATCCTCTCTCACAGGATAGGCATCTATATCACCCTATTGAGTGCATACTTTCTCGAACTCTGTACCGTGCACCCTACAGCAGCTTTAGTTCGCTATACGCTTCTGAAGCAGCAGTACGTTAGATATTCGTTGCTGCATATGGAGCCACCCTAACGCATGCCATACCTGTTTGTGAGTTCTCGATGCTTGGTTATTCTTAGTTTTACCAGTGTTATCAGCATGCCGAGTAGACTTTAGTCACAAACTGGTTAAGTTTCAGTAGAAAGCTTGCAAGTTACGGCGAAAAACCGATAACTTGTGAAAAAACAATTAGGTTACGATAAATGACCTATCCGTTGCAGCCAAATGGCGTAGTCCCTTAGTTCGGATTACGATAACGAATTAGACTGTTTGTTACATCCATCGAAAGGAGTAAGACCATTAGCTGACTAATTTCTAAAAATTAAATAATCTTAATCATTAATTGCAGACTGTCAGATAGTGAACAAAGATATGATTGGGCAAATCGAATATAAAGAGCGTCGCGAGCAGTTGATGGCGAAGATTGGCACGGGAACCGCGATTTTCAAAAGCGCGCCTGTTGCCGTAATGCATAATGATGTCGAATACACGTTTCGGCAAGACAGCGATTTTTTTTACTTAACGGGTTTCAACGAACCGGAAGCCGTCGCTGTACTAGCACCGCATCACGAAGAACACCGATTTGTCTTATTCGTTCAACCCAAAGAACGCGACAAAGAAGTTTGGACGGGATATCGGACGGGTGTAGAAGCGGCCAAGGAAAAATTCGGTGCAGATGAAGCATACCCGATTACGGAACTCGATGAGAAGTTGCCGCAGTATTTAGAAAAAGCCGATCGCATTTATTACCATTTGGGACGCGATCGCCATTTCAACAATACCGTCATCAAGCACTGGCAACGGTTGATGGCAGGCTATCCCAAGCGCGGTACCGGGCCGATTGCGATCGAATCCACCAATCCCATTCTCCACTCTATGCGCCTGATCAAAAGCCCAACCGAGTTGGAGATGATGCGTAAAGCAGTGGAGATTTCTGTAGAGGCTCATAACCATGCGCGAGAGTTTGCCCAACCCGGACGCTATGAGTACGAAGTTCAGGCAGAGATGGAACATATCTTTCGCCTGCGAGGTGCTGTAGGCCCGGCTTATCCCTCAATCGTTGCTTCGGGTGCCAATAGCTGTATCCTGCACTACATCGAAAATAATCGGCAGATGCAGGACAACGATCTATTACTGATCGATGCAGGTTGTTCTTATGGCTATTACAACGCTGATATTACTCGCACCTTTCCGGTTGGTAAGACGTTTACAGCAGAGCAAAAAATATTGTACGAACTCGTCTTAAAGGCGCAACTAGACGCGATCGCTCAAGTTCAACCCGGCAATCCCTACAATCTCTTCCACGACACGGCTGTCCGGGTACTCGTCGAAGGATTGATGGATTTGGGACTCCTCGCCGGTGACATTGAGGAAATTATTAAAGAAGAGAAGTACAAACCCTTCTACATGCACCGCACTGGCCACTGGTTGGGATTAGATGTTCATGACGCCGGAGTTTATAAGCATGGCGAAAACTGGCAGACGTTGCAACCCGGTCATGTGGTAACAGTAGAACCAGGACTCTATATTGGACCTGAGACTGAACCCGCTGAAGGCCAGCCCGCGATCGAGCAGCGTTGGCGGGGGATTGGCATTCGGATTGAGGATGATGTCTTAGTAACCGAGTCAGGACACGAAATTCTAACAGCTGGTGTTCCTAAATCGACAGAAGAGATGGAACGTTGATGTCCTCACCGCCGTGGTTGCTCCTAAACCTGAGCAGGACAACCACGGCGGTAGGAGTCTTTATCGATTTTGCAATTTTCAATTCCTTGCTTTAATAATTCTTCATAGGTATTAATCCTGAAACACTATTTTAAGCTCTGTAAATAAGAGATAGCTGCTTTTTTGGATTATGACTGGACGAGCAGCAACCGTAACACAAAGCAAAGAATTTCAAGTTTGGTTCAATTTTAGAAGTTTAAACTTCGACACAGCTGCTCCAACCTGATGAAATTCTCAAACCTGGAATAACTAAACTAAACATGACTAAGGTTTTGCTTGTTGATGACACCCTTTCTCAGTTGGATTTGATGGAAGTTTACCTTGGGGAAAGCGGTTATACAGTCATCCGAATTAATGACCCCAAATCAGCTATTAAACAGGCAATTCAACACAAGCCGGATGTAATTATTACAGACGTTGTCATGCCGGGAATGAGCGGTTTTGAGCTGTGTCGATATTTTAAAAAGAATCCAGAGACCAATCGGATTCCTGTTGTGATTTGTTCTTCTAAAAATCAGGATATCGATCGCATCTGGGGCATGAGACAAGGAGCCGCCGCATACTTAACGAAGCCCTTCTCCAAGGAGCAGTTGATTCGGATTGTCGAATTAGCCCTTGTCGCCTGAGCAGTGAGCAGTGAGCAGTGGCCAGTGAGCAGCGAGCAGTTGCATTTGGGATGCTCCCAGGGAAAATTGTAATTTTCTCCCGGAATTGGTCAAAATATTGAAGTTGGTGTGTCTTGAAAAAAAGTGTGAGGAGCAAGGGTGCATGAGTGTTTTAGCGCTTGCGTTTACGCCAGCTTGGACGACAGCAGCATTAAGTGCGATCGCAACCCAGCTTTCTAGTGGCGTGAGTTTCCTGAGAGAATTAGGAAAATGGTCAGCCTTGATCGCGCTCCAAGAGTTAGGAGTAGGAACGGCTTGTTTTGTCTTAGCTTTTATCTTGGCGAGCTTTGTTGAATACTGGATACATCGTCTGATGCACGCCTCACCTCGGATTGGCGAACGTCATCGCGATCACCATCGCCGTAATGAAGGACAGGGCGTGTTGTGGGAGTTCCGAGACTACATCAGAGGTAGCTTGGTTGTCATGTGTTTACTGTTTTTTCACTCTTGGAGTGCTGGTATCGGTTGGTTTCTAGGTGGACTGGTTTATGCCGCGTTCTCTGCCTATGCTCATCAGTTGCAGCACGAAAACCCAACCAAGTGCTTCTGGATGAAGATGCCCGTTCACTACGTTCACCACAAATATGGGATGTGGCATCATAATTTTGGTTTAGCCGTAGACTGGTGGGATCGGGTGTTTGGCACCTACAAGCCGGTGGAATGGCTGACCGCAGACGAACTCGCACAACGCGATCGCGGCTATTTCCAACTACGCTGGTGGTAAGGCTTTCTAGGCGTCATCTTCCGGGGAAATGGCCTGACTCGACGCCGATGGACTTTAAGATTTTCCCATAGCTATCGCGGTGAGTGGGTTTGAGTGTGATATTGTTCCTACAACGCTCTCTCGTTGTTTAGTTGGGTATCACTCCAGGAGAATCCTTATGAACTACTTCCATAAGGCCAAGGCCCACTTTATTGCCAGTCATCAGCATCCTATCAACCAGATTCTGCACCACATCACTAACGTACTAGCGATCGCAGCTGTAGTTTTGCTGTTTTACGATTGGCGACTGACTCTATTGTGCTTGGTACTTACCCAAGTTTTTGCCCTGAGCGGGCATGCCTTTTTTGAAAAAAACGAACCGGCTTTTAAAAAGTATCCCGGTATTACGATCCTCGCTTCGCTGTCATGGTCGTTTGATAACTGGTTTGGTTTGCGACAGTTGTGGGCTTACGTCAAGCGTCAGCAAACTGAAAGCTGAATTGGAACGGATTGACAAATTTTTACTTTCCCCGAGATCGAGCCAAGTCTCAAACAAATGGGTCTGAGTCCAAGAGTTTTCAGACCAATATTTGTAGAGCATTCATACATAGTAAGGAGACTGAATGTATCAAGGTTTACTGGTCATTGATGCTGATGCTCATAAGTTAGAAAATCCCTTGATTCTGCGGGATTATATAGAGCCAGAGTATCGCGATCGCATTGGTTTAGTCATCGATAGTTTAGGCGACCAACGGGCGCGAATTGTAGATTTCAATCCGGCAACGGGTCAAAACGACTTGGTGCGGATGTTTCCTCAACCCCAAGGATTAGGAAAAGGGGGCTTTCGCAACCTCCATCCGGAGACGACTCTGGGCGCAACATTCAATCGCGTGCGGATCGAGCATATGGATCGGGAGGGGGTTGATGTCCAAGTCATCTATGGCACCCTCAATCTCGTCTTCTCCAGTATTCTGGACAAAGACATGGCGATCGCACTGTGTCGCGCTTACAACAACTACATCGCCGATGACTGCCGAGGCTACGATAACCGACTCAAACCAATTGGCGTTCTGCCGTTACAAGATGTCGATGCCGCCGTTGCAGAACTGCACCGTTGCGTCAACGAACTGGGTATGATTGGCGTTGCCGTTGCCCCCAACTTACCCATTCCCCACCCCAAAGCGCCGGACGCATTTCCCGAAATCCGTACCTGTAAAGCCATTAGTCATCCCGACTTTCGCCCGATTCTGCAAGCGGCAGTAGACCTCGATATTGCTCTAGGCATTCACGGCGGCCCCGGTTCTTATATGGTAGGTGGCATTTCCGACCATATGGAAACGTTCGTCCTCACCCACATCTTCGTACAACGCAATCAGCAGCAACTCGCGTTAGCGCGGATGGTATTTGACGGTGCGTTTGAGCAATTCCCCACTCTCCGCGTTGGATTTTTAGAAGGGGGTTGCGGTTGGTTGCCAGATTTAGCCCATGCTTTTCACGAACATTGGGAAAAACGCATCCGCGACTTCGATCCCAAGCATCCCTATCGCCCTTCCCTGATGGACTTCACTAAACTGATGATTCAGGAACGAGGCACCCAGAATAATATCAATTTAATTAGTCAGGCAAAAAACCTCTTCGATCTGCTGTGGAATGCCCAACACGATCCAACGAAGATTGATGATTCGAGTTTGTACGAACATTATGACCTTCGACATCGAGACCCGCTAGAGTACTTCGAGCGGGGGCAAATCTTCACCTCGTTTGAGTCAGATGACCCAGGCCCTTCTTATCTTCATGTTGCCATGGGTGAAGTCGGTAAGCGATTAGCTTGTTTTTCTGGCGACTATGGTCACTGGGATGGCGTCCTTCAAGACTGTGTTAA
>DATNPC010000001.1:0-14604 GCA_036703375.1 Allocoleopsis sp. | reverse complement strand
TTAACGGGACAGAATACGCTTGTTGTTTCGCTCGTGATATTCGCGAGCAAAAACTGGCGGAATTAGTACTGCGCGAGAGCGAACAACGCCTGCAATCAATTTTGGATAACTCTCCGGCAGCTATCTATCTCAAAGACCCTCAAGGTCGATACCTGTTGGTCAACTGCCAGTATGAAAGGAGTTGCCACGTTACCCAAGAGCAGATTGTCGGGAAAACTGATTACGAAATCTTTCCCAAAGAAATTGCCGACAGAATCGTATCAAATGACAAAAGGGTACTCGAAGCTGGACAAGCCCTAGAGTTTGAAGAAGCCATTCTTCTTCCCGATGGTATGCATATTTTTATTTCGCAAAAGTTTCTCCTGTATGACTCCACTGGAATGTCCTATGGAGTCTGTAGCATTTCCACCGATATCACTAAACGCATCCAGACTGAGGAATCCTTACGAGACAGTCAGCGCTTCATCCAGCAAATTACCGATACAGCGCCCACAATGATTTATATTTTCAATCCGAACCAAATGCGTAATACTTATCTAAATCGTTATGGTATCGACTTTTTCGGTAAGACTCCACAAGAAATCCGAACGCTAGGAAAACAATTTTTTGTAGAGGTTTTACACCCTGATGATTTGTGGAAATTAGATGAATTGAACGAACGATTTGCTAAAGCCGAAGATGGGGAAATTCTCGAAAATGAATTTCGCATGAGAAATGCTAAGGGGGAATGGCGCTGGTTGCATGCCTCTGATATTGTATTGAGCAGAACTGAAGCAGGTTTACCCGAACAAATTTTAGGTACAGCTATCGATATTACCGAGCAAAAGCAAACAGAAGAAATTCGGCATGCTTGGCAAGCGGAAAAAGCATTGAGGCGATTCCAACTGCACTTCTTTTCGAGGGTATCTCATGAATTTCGCACGCCACTTAGCACGATTTTAGGTAGCGCTCAAATTCTCGAATCGTCCTCCGAGTCTTGGTCGGGATCGAAACTCCTCAGGAATATTCAACGTATTAAAAGTGCAGCTAAACATCTGACTCAACTCCTCGATGATATTTTGACGCTCAATCGAGCAGAAGCGGGAAAATTAGATATTCATCCCCAACCTATCGAAATAGAAAAATTTTGCCAGAGATTAGTGGAAGAGATGCGAATTCAGGCAAATTCTCAAATTTCTCTGAATTTTAGCAGCGAAAGTCGAGCAAAACAGGTTATTTGCGATGAAAAACTACTCCGTTCTATCCTGACTAATTTAATTGCTAATGCGCTCAAGTATTCGCCGCAAGGAAGTGAGGTCGAGGTAGTCTTAACCAACGAAGAAGAAGCAGTAATACTTCAAGTCAAAGACCACGGCATTGGGATTCCCCAAGATGACCAAAACCATTTATTTGAACTGTTTTATCGCGGTAAGAATGTTGAAAACATTCCTGGCACAGGTTTAGGCTTAAGTGTTGTCAAAAAGTGCTTGGACTTACAGGGGGGCAAAATCGCGATCGCAAGCGAGGTCGGAAAGGGTACAACCGCTATAGTGACGATTCCGATCCATCCTGCAACAGTTACCATTCCCCACGATCGCTCGTAGTCGCTGTTCCTTAGCCGCCGACATCCTCGAAACGCGATCGCGAAATTGCGAGAAGAGTGATTGTCCACCCTGACACCAGCACTGACTCGGTAAACTGACGCCCTATTCTTCCTCTTTCTCTTCATCGTTTGGTTGAAATAGGTCAGTTGCCTTGCTGCCAAGTAGTCCAAAGATGGCACCGATGCCCATATTCCAGGTAGTATTGCAAGTCTCGAAGACGCGATTTTGTTGCGGAGAGAGGTTGTCTTTGGTCGATAGCCAGATGGAGGCTCCACCAGAAACGAGGGTGAAGCAGACAACGGTGAAGAAGACTTGCTGGAAGGCGGGAGGGAGATTCAAGTTTTTCATGGGGTTTGTGTTCTGATTTAGTCTCTGAAGTTGACTCTTCTAGCCTCTCTGAACGTCCTCAATATGTGGTCAGAGCTAGCGTTTAGCTTGTTGTCAGACTTGTCAGATTTGTCAGAATTGAGGGAATACGATTTTGTTTGGGCTATGGGAAGGCGATCGCTTCAGGCATCTCCAGAAGGTATTCAAATCATCAAAAAAGCTCTGAAGCGAAAGAAACAGTCACAGACTTATATCGCTGGTGCAGTGGGTTGCTCTCGTCAGACGATTTGGAGCCTGTTACAGGGCAATCCTACAGACTATGGTGTGTTCATGGACGTTTGTAGCCAGTTGGGACTGAACTGGGAGGAGATTGTAGAACCGGAATCGTCAGAACCAGAGCAGAATGAGAGTCAAAATATTGATGCGCTGGTGCAGGATGTGCGTCAGCAGATACAGCCCTACATTCAGGAACGCTGCGGTACGATGCGGGTACTGGATATGACACAGCCCATTGGACTGGGCCAAATCTACACCAGCGTCAATATTTTGGAGAAAATTACGGGACGCAGAGGACTGCAACTGACCGAACTGATGCGGCACACCAGCCCAGAAAAGTTCGATCGCTTTTGCCTGGGTGATGTGCGAGAACGACGAGTACCGGGATTGGAGGCGGTTGAGACGTACAGGAAGTTGATGATTCTGGGAAAACCGGGGGCAGGGAAGACTACATTTCTAAAGCATCTGGCAATTCAGTGTATTGGAGAGACGTTTCAGAGCGATCGGGTTCCGGTATTCATCACGCTGAAAGATTTTGCAGAAGCCGATGGTCAACCCAGTTTGTTGGAATACATGAGTCGGTTGGCTGCGATAAATCCCGTAAGGGCATGGCATGCCATGCCCCTACCAACAATATTGGGTGCAGGCAGGGCGTTGGTTTTATTAGACGGATTGGATGAGGTCAGGGACAGCGATAGCAGTCGGGTGTTGCGGCAAATTCGGGAATTTTCCCAGCAGTTTCCCCAGAATCAATTTGTCATCACCTGTCGCATTGCAGCGCGAGAATACACCTTCGAGCAATTCACCGAGGTGGAAATTGCTGACTTTGACTATAGGCAAATAGCTGATTTTTCTAGCAAATGGTTCCGCAGCAAGAACGATCCAATTAAGGCAGAACGCTTTCTGGAAAGGCTGAAGGAAGATGAACCAATCCGGGAACTAGCAACAAATCCACTTTTGCTGACGCTGCTGTGTCTTGTATTTGAAGATTCCGGCAGCTTTCCCACCAATCGTGCCAGATTGTACGAACAGGGTGTTGAAAAGCTACTAAGAAAATGGAATCCGAACGAAAGAGAGCGTGACCCCATCTACAAAAAATTATCACCAGATTACCGGGAAGAACTTCTCAGCCAAATTGCCTGGAAGACGTTTAAGCGTGGAAACTATTTCTTCAACCAACGAGACGTTGGAAAGCAAGTCCGAGAGTACATTCAAAGTTTACCGGGAATTCATCCGGAAGATTTGCTGAGGCTGGATTGCAAAGCTGTGCTGGAGTCCATAGAAGCACAGCATGGGCTATTGGTAGAACGAGCGCGGAGCATCTATTCCTTCTCGCATCTGACATTTCATGAGTATTTCACAGCACACAAGCTTGTGACGAGTTGCAATCCTGATGCTGACGATGACCCAACGCTGCAAGGGTTGACCAGTCACGTAACCGAGAAGCGCTGGTGGGAAGTGTTTTTATTGACAGTTGGCATGTTGGACAGTGCAGATGTTTTGTTGCAGTCTATGAAAGCTCGAATTGATGGACTGTTGGCAGGGGATAAGAAGTTACAGCAGTTTTTGAAGTGGCTGGATGAGAGTGCACAATTAACTCAATTAAGCAACAAACTAGTAACATTGAGAGCCTTCTATCTGTCTACTTCTCTTGACATTGATTGTGTTTGTGCTGACTCACTTAGACGCACTCTTGAAGAAGCTATTAATGATATCGATCTCGTTAAATCAGCTTTAGACTACACATTCGAGGAACTTTCTGAATTTGAGGGATATAGCTATGTTCATGGTCGTGCAGATAAGTTTTATGACGAGGTAGCAGCTTGTATGCGTGAGGTGGATGCTCTTCACTATACTCTTGACTGCGCTCTTAAATACGCCTATGAGCTTGCTCCTAGTAAGCGTGATGATATTCTTATTAATGAACTGGAATCTGACTTTAACTTTGAACTTGCTCAACCAATCGAACAACTTAAGAATGAATTATCTGATTGTCTGTATAGCAGTAGGTTCGTAGATTGGTGGCAGACGAAAGGTCAAGCCTGGACTGAGCGATTAAGAGCAATAATAATTGAATATCGCAACATTGGATATGACTGGCAGTTCAGTGAGGAGCAGAAAGCACGACTGAAGCAGTATTACGACGCCAATAAGCTGCTGGTGAATTGTTTGAATAGCGATTGTTATGTTAGCCGAGAGGTGCGACAGGAAATTGAGGAGACGTTGCTATTGCCGATCGCGGAAATTCAAAAACGGCAGCAGCGAGGATGAGTCCAGACAAATTTTCAGTATCATAGCTTAACTCAGAGCTTACACCAATTTCTCGGATTACCCACAACCCCGCCCTGAAATAAATTTCGGGCTAATAGCTAAAGTCAGCTAAAGCTGACTGAATAAGAATTCCAACCCGTTTTAACGGGTTTAAGCTTTCAGCCCGAACTTTAGTTCAGGGCTAGAACTTATCCTCATTCCTCAATCCGCTCCAAAGCAGGAATCGCCGTCCCACCCAAATGATGAGCCTTCTGATTGTTCACATACGCCTTAGCTTCATCCAATTGCTTGCCCCCCAGCGTCAAAACCCCATATCCATGCTGCCAGCTAAACCCAAGAGAATTAGCCGATGGACTATGGTTCAAATGGTAAGCACTACTGCCCTTAATCGTTTTCACAAACTCAGCAACAGATAGCTTAGGAGGAATTGAAGCCACCAAATGAATGTGGTCTTCTACACCACCGATCGCATGAATAATACAACTCATTGCATCTGCCTTGCCGATAATGTAACCGTAAAGTTCAGATTCGCGATCGCAAGTAATTAAAGACTGGCGTGATTCTGTTGCCCAAATCAGATGATAGTAGGTGCGCCAGAAGGACATAACGAATTCAAGTCGTCATCGTATGGACACCATCCCAGGCATCTGGGGGAGGGTTGTCGTTGTAGTATTTGGAGCGCTCTAAATGAATTAACACCGCTTGGTCAGAGGGGGGTTTCAACGGATAAGCTTCCTCAAATAATGCGATCGCTTTTTGGAAATCGCGATTGAGGTAAGCCTGACGCCCTGCTTGGTACAGGTCTAAAAACCGTCTCGCCAGGGTGTTGAGCGGGGTATCGGTTTCGCCGATGAGTTCATAAATACTCACAGCTTGATTTTTCCCCTTCACCCGAATCCGATCTAACTCGCGTACCCAAATGCGATCCCGGCACAAGTTATAGGTATACTCGCTCAAAATAATATCGCAACCATACTCTTTGGTCGCGCTTTCCAAGCGAGCGCTCAGGTTCACCCCATCGCCAATCACGGTGTAATCCATCCGTTTTTGCGAACCAATATTGCCAGAAACCACCTCTCCGGAACTAATCCCGATCCCAATGCGAATCAGCGGTTGGTTGGTCATGAGGCGTGATTGGTTAAATGCCGCCAAGCGCCAGCGCATCTCCAACGCTGACTTAACTGCCATCCATGCATGCTCCTGCAAGGGGAGTGGCGCGCCAAACACCGCCATCAGCGCATCGCCAATAAACTTGTCCAACGTGCCTTCGTGGTTAAAGACGGCCTCGACCATCGTTTCAAAATACTTATTCAGCAGCGATACCACCTCTGCTGCACCCAAGTTCTCGGTAAGCGTCGTATAGCCTCGAATATCCGAGAAGAGAATCGTCACCTCCTTACGTTCGCCAATCATTAACGCATCCTCGCCCAGCGCCAAGACACGCTCGGCGACTTCCGGCGTCATGTAGCGATACATGGTTGTTTTCATGCGTTTTTCGCGGCTAATGTCTTCCAACACCACTAGCCCTCCCCGAACCGTTCCTGCTGGGTTGGTTAGGGGATTCACGCTCATGTTAATGCTACGTTCGATCGGCTGGACTTGGTCATCGGAGAGATGGATGGAGGTGTGTGCATCCCAGGGGGGTTCATTCCAGGGAACATAAACCCTGGGATGATTGCTTTTGGGAATGGCCAGGATGTAGGTAACCGTCTCATCAACGGAGTGAGCGGTTAGAGGTTGCAGGTTGGGGGATTGTTCGACGTAGCCGTTACCGGAGTACGACGTAGAACTCGTTGACCCAGTGGGCGTGTAGCGTGTCGAGTAGGCGAGATTTGGTGATGAGTTGAAACCCGTCACCTTCCGACCATCCACTTTCGGCTCTTGAACGTTTGAGAGTTCCTTCCCCAAAAGCTCTGAATGGCTTTTAGCTAGACCAACCGTCAGACTTTGCTCCGGTAAATAGTGCTTATGACCCGTGGTTAAACTATCCAGCAGCCGTCCTTGGAGATTTTCAATCGGGACGACTTCCCAAACGTAGCGGCCGGTCAGTTTGTACTCCCAGAGTTGCCGATTTTTGCCATGCAGATGTTGCGGCGGGCAACCCAGCAGCACCAGTGCGGCATCATTAATCGTGACAATCCGACCCTGCATATCTGTGGAGATGACTGCATCCGAGAGGCTTTGCAGGATATCCTTCTGGTATTGTTTTTCGATCAGAACGTTTTCAAAGAGTTTGGCATTTTCCAAGGCGATCCCCGCCTGAATATTAAATGCTCGCATAAACTCTTCATCCGAGCTGGTAAAGCTGCCCTGCTGCTTGTTGATCAGCTGAGTGACGCCAATTAAATCGCCTCCTGAGTTAAACACTGGCATACAGAGGATATTACGCGTGGTATACCCCGTGCGTTTGTCAGTGCTGGGATCGAAGCGAGGGTCTTTGTAGGCATCGGGGATATTCAAGGACTGACCGGTAGAAGCGACATAACCGGCAATTCCTCGGTTGGCCGGGATGCGGATTTCCACGAAGTCTTCCCCATCGGCTGTCGCCACCTTACTCCAAAGCTCGCCCGTCTCTTTACTCAACATAAACAGCGTGCTGCGGTCTGCTTGCATCAAATCGCGGGCTTGATCCATCACCAGACGCAGTGTGGCTTCTAAATCTAGACTCTGTCCTAACGAGGCGGTTGCCCGGAGAAGTGCCGCTGCCCCTCGTTGGTTGCGGGCTGCCATGTAGAAGGATTGACAAGTTTCCAGAATTATGCCGATTGAGGCGGCGAAGTCCCGGAAGCGCTGTTCGTCTTCCGCATCAAACGGGACGCCCCCAGCTTTATTCAAGAGTTGGACGACGGCAACCACCTGTTTGCTGCTGCTAAAAATCGGCATGCACAGGAGGGTTTTGGTATGATAGCCGGGACGTTCGTCTACTTCTTTGTTGAAGAGTGGGTGGTGGTAGGCATCTGGGATATTCAGATACTCTCCTGTCGTTGCCACATGACCCGCTAGTCCGACATTGAGCGGAATCCGCACTTCGATCGCTTTAATCGCATCGCTTTGCGGAATTTTTGCCCAAAGCTGACCCTTGTCGCCGTCAACCAAGAAGATAGTCGTGCGATCGGCTTGTAGGATTTGACCGATTTTCAAGGTGAAGGCATCCATCACCTGCTCTAGCATGGTTTCTAGGGCTTCGTTGTTGATCATTTCGATCGCCCGCAGAAATTGCTGAAATTCAGCTGTGATGAAATCTAATAAGCAGATAAACTCAGGCACAGACAAGTCTTTGACTCGGCTAGTCAAAGCGCTTGTGCGATTGATCTGGGTTAACTGAGTCAGTGTAGCTAGGATACTACCGACGTTAGAAAGTGTCATAGTGATGACTCTTCAGTAGCTGTGATGTGAGGCAGCATTTGGACGTAGATTGGGGCGATCGCACCCTGTACAATCAGGCTGAACTTGGGAAAAACGCCCAAGTTTCTTAGTTTAAGAGCAATAACTTGCTTTTAGCGATAGTTGGGTGGAAGCACAGCTCAACCTTGCGACACCCAAGCCCAAGCTTCGAGCTAGCCAGCTTGTTGGCATCAAGCATCGCGTTGAGTCTCTGTATTACGGTGATGAATGACGAACAAATGTCAACCGCGTTCAGTACACCATGACCAGTGAGCAGTTGGTTACTGTGTACGTTTGGTAGGAGCAAGAATTCTCTGCTCAAGCAAGCAGTTTCTTGCAGGCTGAGATTGAGCCCAACCTGTAACTCAGTCACTACTTCAGGTGACGTGAAACTCAAGGATTCACACCGCTGACCGAAACTATATAGTGGTTGTAATAAATTTAGATAACTATAAAGCAATGATTAGCTGTCTTACTCAAGAAAATACACCTACTTACGACTGTATCCACTTCTTTTAAGTGGCACAAGGGTAAATACACGGAAGCATCGAGTCTTGTACGAGAATTTATTTAATTCCGACAAGAGCAAGCTGATTTGCGATCGCGACAAGCTGGGTAAGGTGTCAATATTCCTGGCTGGAGGAGAAAATTGGCAGCTCGGACGGGGTGGAAAAAGACATGAGTTTCTTTACAGGTTCTTTACATTCCAAGCCTAACGTCTTTGAATAAAGCCTGCTCGTGCAACTCAAGAGGTCTATTGACTACTGACAACTGACGTCGGTTTCTAATTTCGAGGTATCCCTGATGAGGATTTTGCTTGTTGAGGATGATGAGCGGATTGCCCAAGCGCTGGCAGAAACTCTGATAGACCGAAATTATATTGTCGATATTGCGACCGATGGCGAAGCCGGTTGGGATTTCGTGCAGGCGTTTGCCTACGATTTGATTTTGCTAGACGTGATGCTGCCAAAGCTAGATGGTATAGCGCTTTGCCATCGCTTTCGTCGAGCCAGTTATCAGATGCCTGTACTGATGCTGACTGCCAGAGATACCAGCAACGATAAAGTGATGGGGTTAGATGCTGGCGCAGATGACTATGTTGTCAAACCCTTCGATTTGCCCGAGTTGGCGGCCCGCATTCGAGCTTTATTACGTCGAGGCAATTCGAGTACGCCACCCATTCTGGAATGGGAAAATCTCTGCCTCGATCCCAGTACGTGTCACGTCACGTATTTGGGACAAGCACTGCATCTGACGCCGAAGGAGTATGGTCTACTAGAATTATTGTTGCGTAACACTAGCCGTGTTTTGAGCCGTAGCTCCATTTTGGAACACCTGTGGTCCTATGACGATCCACCAGGAGAGGAAACGATTAAAGTTCATCTCAAGGATTTACGAAAGAAACTCAAAGCAGCAGGAGCACCGGCTGACTTGATACAAACGATTTATGGGTTGGGTTATCGCCTCAAACAAAACGTCTAATCCCCAGTTTCAGTCGTTGCGCTGGCGTCTTTTACTGTCGTACCTAACTGTCATGATCGCGATTATGGCAACATCTGCGATCGCGGTTTATGAATTTTTGGCTAGCAGTCTCTATCACCAATTAGACCAACGGTTGGAGCTTTTAGCTCAAGCGGCGTCTCATAGCCTGATGGGGATGAAAGCGCAATCCAAAAAGCCATACGATGAACGGTATCACCCCCAAGACGATGAACAGGACTCCGCTCGTCCCAAACTTCTGCGTCATTTGGATAGGGATGGAGATTTAGATATCCCTTGGCAGAGTCTCAGAAAACCCGATCAAGGTGTTGAATGGTTTGATGAGAACGGTCAATTGCGGGGAAATGCTGGAACGCTGTTGTCTAACTTACCGCCACACCCTGAATTCAAGACGATACAACAAGGGCAGATTCGTACTGTCACGATCGCAGCTTACAGTTACGACGGCGCTCGGCAAAAATTAGAAGGCTATATTCGTACCAGCGAATCGACACAAGAGGTGGAACTTGTTCTCAATCGTTTCCGGTGGGGATTAGGGTTGGGGAGTATTTTTGCGTTGAGTATTACTGGTATTGGTGGCTTATGGCTGACGCAGCAGTCCCTCAAGCCAATCGAGCAAAGTTTTCAGCAGCTTAAGCAATTTACGGCTGATGCGTCTCATGAGTTACGCAGTCCTCTAACAGCTATTAAGACATCTGTAGAAGTCATGCGGAGTCACCCGGAACGCATTCATCCGGCGGATGTAAAGAAATTGGGCGCAATCGCTAGTGCGACGAACCAGATGGCACACTTGGTAGAAAACTTATTGCTACTTGCTCGTACTGATGCTGCCTTAGCAGCGCCAGCTCAAGATTGGATAGCGATTCCTTTAGATGAAGTGTTAGAGGATTTGGTGGAGCTGCTCGAACCGAAAGCCGTAGCGAAAGCCATCGAACTCAAGTCAGATTTGCAACCCAACGTTTCTGTCATGGGTGATGCTTCACAGTTGAGCCGTCTGTTTTCTAATCTGCTCGAAAATGCGATCGCTTACACTCCCGCGCGAGGAACGATCGCTCTTTCCATGCATCGCAGTGACAGATTTGTCATTGTTAGCGTTGAAGATACAGGGATTGGCATTGCTCCAGAACAGCTACCGTTGATTTTCCATCGTTTTTGGCGAGCTGATAAAGCACGAGTCCAACGCGAGGGAGGGTTAGGATTGGGACTGGCCATCGCCCAAGCGATCGCTCAGCATCATCGAGGAGAAATTACTGTCACTAGCCAATTAGGAGCTGGTAGTTGCTTCAAAGTGCGTCTCCCAACTGACTCGTAAGTCAATGAGATATGACCGCTACTGGCTCTACTCTGTCGTTAACTTTTTCTAATAAATCTTCCCTGTTTCTTTACCTTTAAACCCTAATTTAGGGTTTAAAGCCATAGGAGCTATCCATGATTCGTGCTTTTCGGAAATACCATCGCTTAATTGCGATCGCGCTTTGCTTGCCCCTAATTTTAACAATAATAACGGGTCTAGGTTACACGATTTTGGATGAGTGGTTTCATCAGGACAAGATTGCCGAATTTTTGATTCAAGCTCATACCTTAGAAATCATAGGCTTAGATAGTATTTATCCGGTTCTCAATGGATTGGGATTAATCGGATTACTAATAACAGGGTTAAGCATGACAGGTTTATTCAAAAATCGTTCCAAGGCTGCGAAAAATTAGCGATCGCTCTTAATCGTTCACTTTTTTTTAGTATCGCTCGTAACTTTCATCTGAGCCTCCAACGAAAGCACTCGCCCTCGCTACGCATGAAAGAAACACCTCTTCCCTTATGCCTTTTTCCTTCTGCCTTCTGCCCTCTGCCTTGTGTTTCTTAAGAGCGTCTTCTTGTCGTAATTTCATCTGTAATAGAGGAGAATTCAACTATGAACCCTTCATTGAAGATTCGCACTATTACTAAAAGTAGTGGTACTATCCTGTCTGTTACTGCATTGAGTATCCTCAGCGTAACAGGCTGTGCCCAACAACAACCTCCATCCGCCGTTGTCTCGCCAACACAGTCCGCACAGACGGCAAAATCTACGCAGCAGACACAGTTAGTCGCTAGCCATAAACCCTCGACACTCAAGAATCTTCAGTCTGCTTACAATGGAGAATCCAATGCTCACGTCATGTATCTAGCGTTTGCCAAGAAGGCAGATGAAGAAGGCTATAAAGAAGTAGCTAGACTCTTCCAAGCCGCAGCGCGGGCTGAAGCAATTCACCGAGATAACCACGCTAAGGTGATTAAACAGATGGGGGCAACTCCGCAAAACAGAATTACTACCCCAGAAGTTCAGTCTACACAGGAGAACTTAGACAAAGCAATTAAGGGGGAATCCTACGAGCGCGATGAGATGTACCCTGAGTTCATCAAGCAGGCAAATGCAGATGGAAACAAAGATGCTGTTCAGACATTAACTTATGCCTTCAATGCCGAAACTCAACACGCTCAACTTTACACTCAAGCTAAGAATAATCTCAATGCTTGGAGAGAAGTAAACAAACCGTTGTACGTCTGTACAGCTTCTGGAGAAACGAGCCTAAATTTGAGTGACACGGCAAGCTGCCCGAAAAGTAATGCTAAAGAGCAATTTGAGAAAATTGGTTAAGTAGAGTTTTCTGTATAGTCTGCCTGAGCAAGCTAAGCTATAGCAGAGGAGGAGGATGGGAGTACTCTCACCCTCCTCTACTCGTTGGGAAACGCCTAGTTTACCAAGTCAACTAAAGTTTTTGTAGAACTAACCACTATTTATCTTATGAATCGTCGTGAGTTTTTGATGTGGGTGGGTATTGGTGGCGTTGCCAGCTATTTACCCGTAGCCCTCGCTGCTTGCTCTCCAAAAAGCACCGAGTCAAAATCAACCGTTAGTTCTGCTAACGCTGATGGATTTCAGCCTGTTGGAACGGTAGCAGAATTAGATCAAAAGGGTAAAATTCTCAACAAAAAATTTTCTGCCGGTACAGTGTTAGTGATTCGAGATCCAGCTAATCCGAATAACGTTCTTGCCGTTAATCCAACCTGTACTCATGCAGGCTGCACCGTAGACTGGGAGAAAGATAAGAAGGATTTTGTATGCCCTTGTCATGATTCTCAATTTGCTCCAGATGGCAAAGTTCTTAAAGGTCCAGCTAAGAAATCCTTACCGACTTATACCGCAAAGATAGAAGGCAACTCGATTTTAGTGAAGCCCAGTTAACTCTAAAGCCTTTCTCAATTGGATACGAGACATGTGTAGGGGCGAACGACCAGGCGTCCCTACAATTGCGTATGATACACAGAATTGAGAAGGCTATATTTTCAATGACTACTTCTCTAGACATATGACTAAAGGTAGTGGCTCTTACTAACGTACAACTGTCACAAAGAGACAAGCAAACCACTAAATCATGAACATTGATTTGTATGTGTTCGCCATGGCAGCTTCCACTTCCTCTAGGAGATGATGCTCATCATCGAGTTGTAGTTTCTTTTTACAGCGATGGATGGATTCCCATTACCTATTTGTGCTTGAGTGAGGCGATCGCACTTTATCGTAAAGGATTACTTGAGGGTCAAGAAATTTTGGTGTTTCCTCCTGATTTAGACCTCGATCTTCATACTAATTTTCTAAGTAAATCGTCCTATCGGTCAGAATTAGCGCTTGAATCAGCTTAAAAATGAGGAAACAGTTCATCTTTGATTCAATCACCAGGATATTTGAGCATTTTCCAGAAAACTACGACTAACTGATTATTCTTATCTCTATTCCAGAGTTCAACGTTCAGTTGACCTTGACATTAATGTCAAGGTTTAGGGTGGAGGAGTCCTGAGATTGCATCTAATACCTCAATGATTCAACGTTCTCTCCCCACACCTCGCCTCAGCCAACTCCTAAAAGCACATCCAGATGCTTTAGCAGCGGCTATTTGTGCCTTACTGGTATTCCTAGGTTGGCTGGCACTCAATCTCAATTGGGTGGGACTCGGCTTGTTGCTTCTCCCAACAGCCTATGTTTTGGGTGGCTACGAAAGTGCTCGTGAAGGGCTGACGACTCTCTTGGAAGAAAAACAACTCGATGTTGACCTATTAATGATTGTTGCTGCCCTAGGAGCAGCCGCTTTAGGATTGTGGCGTCGAGAATATTACCTGATTGTCGATGGTGCAGTACTCATCCTGATTTTTGCCATTAGCGGCGCACTCGAAGGCTACGCTATGCGACGCACGGAACGAGATATCCGTAGCCTGATGAGTTTGACACCCGATACAGCACGAGTCATCCTGAACGGTGAAGAACAGCAGGTTTCTATTTCTGAGCTGCAAGTCGGCGATACAGTGTTAGTCAAACCGGGCGAATTGATTCCCACCGATGCTGTCATCATTGAGGGCTACAGTACGCTCAATGAAGCCTCAATTACTGGGGAGTCTCTGCCCGTAGAGAAGACTGTCGGGGATGAAGTGTTTGCTGGCACGATTAACGGCAATGGAGCTTTAAGACTCAACGTACATCAACCTCCAGAGAGTAGCTTGATTCAACGAGTGATTCAGTTGGTGCAGCAAGCGCAGACGGAGGCACCTCCCTCGCAATTATTGATCGAACGTTTCGAGCGGGTTTACGCTCAGGTTATCGTTCTGACTGGAATCTTACTCGCAATTGTGCCGCCTGTTTTGCTCCATTGGGATTGGGAAGCAACGATTTATCGATCGCTAATTTTTCTAGTCGTGGCGTCGCCTTGTGCGTTAATGGCTTCTATTATGCCAACCCTGCTATCGGGAATTGCCAATGGAGCAAGGCAGGGAATTTTGTTTAAGACAGGCGCGCAGTTAGAAACAATCGGTCGAGTCAAAGCGATCGCGTTTGATAAAACGGGTACACTGACGACAGGTAAGCCGCAAGTCGAGCAAATTATTCCTGCAACGGGGAAAGCGCCAAGCCAAGTGTTACAAATTGCCGCTGCGTTGGAAGCCTATTCCGAGCATCCCATTGGGGAAGCGATCGTGCAAGCTGCCCAGCAGCAAAAGCTAGAATTACCCTCTGCCAGCAAGGTTAAAGCTGAAATTGGTCAGGGTATCAGTGGGACGATTGAAGGTCAGTTAGTTTTAGTCGGGAAAGCTGCGTTCGTAGAGGGGCACAAGCGTCCTACAGAAACCGGTTTAGAAGCGTTGAACGTTGAAGGTTTCAACCAACTCTCTCAGCTTCACCCTTCAAGTTCCGAACTTGACAATTGCGCCCAAGCCTTGGAAGCAGACGGCAAAACC